>JBNMPD010000028.1:0-20970 GCA_051276225.1 Flavobacteriales bacterium | reverse complement strand
CTTGCCTGCACAAAATGTGTTGGACAAAGAAAGAATCTTTGTGATGGATACCGAGCGTGCAGCTACCCAAGATATTAGACCTATGGAAGTGGGTATCTTGAATTTGATGCCGAATAAGATGGAAACTGAAGAGCAGTTTTTACGTTTACTATCGAATACACCTTTGCAAATTAACATTGATTTGATACGTATTGACAACCAAGCACCTAAAAATACGCCTGCAGCACACATGGATAATTTTTATGTTGCGTTTGATGATGTGGTCAATAAAAAATATGACGGGTTAATTGTAACTGGAGCGCCGCTTGCGCATCTTGCGTATCAGGATGTGAAGTATTGGGAAAAAATGACGGTGATTATGGATTGGGCACGACGCAATGTGCAGTCTACTTTATTCTCATGTTGGGCGGCTCATGCCGCCATTTATCATTTTTTTGGTAAAAACAGAGGGCTTCGTGAGCATAAGCTGAGCGGCGTTTATCGCCATTTTGTGCAAAATGAACACGATGAATTATTGAGAGGTTTTGATCCCGCTTTTCATGCGCCGCAATCACGTTTCGGTGAAATAAGCTTGGCTGATTACGCTTCTATACCTGGACTGAGCGTTTTGGCTAAATCAGATGAGGGCGGGGCTTACATTGTTGCGTCTGAAGATAAACGTCTGGTGTTTGTTACTGGTCATCCTGAGTACGATCCTGAGAGTTTAAAACAAGAGTATCAAAGAGATTTACTGACTAATGGTCAACCACACATCCCAGTAAACTACTTTATAAATGATGATCCAAGTAAAGAGCCTATTGTCAGCTGGCGAGCTCATGGCAGCTTATTGTTTACTAATTGGTTGAACTATTACGTCTACCAAAATACCCCTTATGACTTAACTCAGCTTACTGAGTAAACGTTAATGTGTACAGCGTAGCTATTTTTTATAGTGAAGTAGAGAACAGGAATGACATTGAGTCAGCGAACGGCCCCAAAACAAGTAGAAGAACAACTGATTGAAGCAGCAAGCAAGCGTATTTTGTTACTCGATGGTGCCATGGGCACCATGATCCAAGAATATAAATTTGAAGAAGATGATTACCGCGGTGAACGTTTTGCTGATTGGCATTCTGATGTGAAGGGCAATAACGATCTATTAGTGTTGAGTCAGCCTAAAATTATCTATGACATTCATTGTGCTTATCTTGATGCGGGGGCCGATATTATTGAAACCAATACGTTCAATGCCACTTCTATCTCTATGGCTGATTATAATATGCAGGCGTTGGCAAAAGAGATAAATATTGAGGCGACAAAATTAGCCAGAAAAGCAGCAGATAAATTTAGCGCCCAGACACCTGACAAACCTAGGTTTGTGGCTGGTGTATTAGGGCCAACTAGTCGAACAGCCTCTATCTCCCCAGATGTAAACGACCCTGCTAAACGTAACGTCACTTTTGATGAGTTAGTAGACGCTTACATAGAATCAACTCATGGGTTAATTGAGGGCGGTGCGGACTTGATTATGGTGGAAACTATCTTTGATACCTTAAATGCAAAGGCTGCGGTATTTGCGATACAAACAGTCTTTGACCAGTTAGGTTATAAATTACCAATAATGATTTCAGGCACCATCACCGATGCATCTGGACGAACATTATCTGGTCAGACAGCTGAAGCTTTCTATTATTCTATGAATCATGTGGAGCCATTTTCTTTTGGCTTAAACTGCGCATTGGGCCCTGACCTATTGCGCCAATATGTGGATGAAATATCCCAGATATCTGAATGTTTTGTTTCGGCGCATCCTAATGCAGGTTTACCTAATGAGTTTGGTGAATATGATATGGAAAGTGATGAAATGGCTGCACATATTAAAGAGTGGGCAGAGTCAGGCTTATTAAACATTGTGGGTGGATGTTGTGGTAGCACACCAAAACATATTGCGGCCATCGCTGATGCAGTAAAAAATTATGCGCCTCGCAAAATAGTAAAACGAGATGTGAGAATGCGCCTGTCTGGTCTAGAACCTTTTGTCCATTAGGCGGTTGTGATGAGTATTAATGAAGAAGATATAGAGCAACCCATTTTTGTTGCGGCGAAAACCTCAGCAAATTTTATCAACGTAGGCGAACGCACTAACGTTACCGGCTCTGCCATGTTTAAACGTTTAATCCTAGACGATGATTATGAAAAAGCTTTAGATGTTGCTCGTCAGCAAGTTGAAAATGGTGCGCAGATCATCGATATCAATATGGATGAAGCCATGTTGGACTCTGAAGCTGCGATGACGAGATTTTTGAATCTGATTGCTTCTGAACCTGATATTTCTCGGGTGCCTATTATGATTGATTCATCTAAATGGACGGTTATCGAGGCAGGTTTAAAGTGTGTGCAAGGTAAAGCTATTGTTAACTCAATTAGTTTAAAAGAAGGTGAAGAAAACTTTCTGTACCAAGCTAAGCTGTTAAAACGATACGGTGCTGCCACAGTGGTCATGGCGTTTGATGAAAAAGGTCAAGCCGATACTGAAGACCGTAAATTTGAAATATGTGAACGTAGTTATAAATTGCTCACTGAAAAAATCGGCTTCCCACCACAAGATATTATTTTCGATCCCAATATCTTTGCTGTTGCAACAGGCATTGAAGAACATAACAATTATGCTGTAGATTTTATCAATGCTACCCGGCGTATTCGTCAAAATTTGCCCCATGCTCATGTGTCAGGTGGCTTATCCAACGTATCGTTTTCTTTTCGTGGTAATAATCCAGTACGTGAAGCGATGCATTCGGTATTTTTATATCATGCTATTAAAGCCGGTATGGATATGGGCATTGTAAACGCTGGACAATTAGAAGTGTACGACCAGATCCCAGCAGAGCTAAAAGAAGCAGTAGAGGACGTGATCTTAAACCGTCATGACCAAGCGACAGATAAACTTTTAGACCTTGCGCCCAAATATCAAGGTGACGGCAAAGCGCTAGTTAAAGACAACCTTGAATGGCGCGATTTTCCGGTCTATAAACGTCTAGAGCATGCTTTGGTGAGAGGTATCATGGACTTTATAGAGCAAGATACTGAAGAAGCGCGTCTTGCAGCAGAAAAACCCTTACATGTTATTGAAGGGCCATTGATGGATGGTATGAATGTAGTAGGGGACTTGTTTGGTGAAGGCAAAATGTTTTTGCCGCAAGTAGTTAAGTCTGCCCGTGTAATGAAGAAAGCGGTGTCCTATCTCAATCCTTATATCGAACTTGAAAAAGACCAAGGAAGCAGTAACGGCAAAATTTTGCTGGCCACTGTTAAAGGTGATGTGCATGATATCGGTAAAAATATTGTTGGCGTGGTATTACAATGTAATAACTTTGAGATCATCGACCTAGGGGTCATGGTGCCTTGTGCAAAATTATTGCAAGTGGCCAAGGACGAAAATGTAGACATGATTGGCCTATCCGGTTTAATTACACCTTCTCTTGATGAAATGGTGCATGTAGCAAAAGAAATGCAGCGCTTACATTTTGATTTACCTTTACTGATTGGCGGTGCAACTACTTCAAAAGCCCATACGGCTGTAAAAATTGAACATCATTATCAACACCCTGTGGTTTATGTACCCAATGCCAGTCGAGCAGTTGGTGTGTGTCAGAAACTGATCACAGCTGAAAACCGTGCCATTTATGCAGCAGAATTAACACTCGATTATGAAAAAGTGCGTCAACAACATGCTAAGAAAAAGCCCCGCACTAGACCTGTTACTCTTGAACAAGCCCGCAAAAATGGCTTTACGTTTGATTGGGACAATTATCAGCCACCTGTGCCGAATAAGTTGGGTGTGACCGCGGTGAGTATTGGATTGTCGGAGTTAGTTGATTACATAGATTGGACGCCGTTTTTCTTAACTTGGTCTTTGGCGGGTAAGTATCCGCGTATTTTACAAGACGAAGTGGTCGGTAAAGAGGCGCAAATTCTATTTGCGGATGCACAGGACATGTTAAAAACGTTGTGCAACAATCCTAATCTTAAAGCTAACGGTGTGATGGGCATATTCCCAGCTAATCGCGTGCAAGACGATATTCACGTGTTCGCTGACGAAAGTCGTAGTGAAGTCATTCACGTTGCTCACCACCTGCGCCAACAAACCGAAAAACCTAAGGGGGCAAACAATTGTTTAAGTGACTTTGTTGCGCCTAAGTCTTCAGGCAAAGCCGATTATCTTGGTGCTTTTGCCGTGACTGCGGGTACCTGGGAAGATGGTTTGGCCAAAGAATACGAAGACGACGGTGATGATTACAACGCCATCATGGTTAAATCTCTTGCTGATAGATTTGCAGAAGCTTTTGCCGAATATTTACATAAAAAAGTGCGCAAAGAAATTTGGGGGTATGTACCTGATGAGGCATTGTCCAATGAAGCGCTTATTCGTGAAAAATATCAAGGTATTAGACCTGCTCCAGGTTATGCTGCTTGTCCTGAACACACTGAAAAACAATTGATTTGGGATCTGCTGGATGCTGAAAAAAATACTGGTATGAAACTAACAGAGAGTTATGCTATGTGGCCTGGCGCTGCTGTATCTGGCTTTTATTTTTCTCATCCTGAATGTCGATATTTTGCAGTGGCTCAAATACAACAAGATCAATTGCTCGATTATGCTGCTCGCAAAGGTTGGGATAGATTAGAAGCTGAAAAGTGGCTGGGGCCTAACCTTCAATAGATAATGGATTTGTAAAAATATGTTCGATAAACCTTTCAGCCAAGCGTGCGAAAATAATAGGCAATCTATTTTAGACATATTAAGTAGGGTTTTAGCAGATAAAAAAAAACTGTTAGAAATTGGTTCTGGCACCGGGCAACATGCCGCTTATTTTGCTCCCATACTTACACATTTAGAATGGCACCCTAGTGATATGCCTGATAAACATCTTGGCATAGCAGCATGGATAAAAGAGGCTGCGGTTAATAATTTGCATCAACCTCTGGCATTTATTATCGGTGCCATTAACACTAACGTTTGGCCATTAGCCAATGTTGATGCAGTGTACACAGCGAATACCACACACATTATGCAGCCATTAGAAGCACTACTTATGATGCAACTAGTCGCCAATAATTTGCCTAGTGGTGGGTTATTTTGCCAGTACGGACCTTATATTTTTCAAGGGCAATATACCAGTGAGTCCAATAAAGCTTTCGATCAACATATTATCGAACAAGGATGTGGTGGTATACGTGATATTGATGAACTGATACTTTGGGCTAATCCTATGATCTTAATAGAAACGGTTAGCATGCCAGCCAATAACTTTATGCTTATCTGGCAAAAACAATAAGTGTCTTTTAATTATTATTAATCACTCTTGCATTCAATCACTCTGAGCTTCACTTGTTTAGCCTCCTGATTGTTTGAAGGGTAAAAGCTTTTCAGCATTATTTTTGTATGCTGCGATTTGAGTATTTTCTTGTTGTATAAACCGCTCAACAGCCTCGTGGAAAGCTAACTCTTTAAGTGAGTGGTTTGAATAACAGTAAATAGGTTCAAAACCCCTTAGTATCTTATGTTCTCCTTGAGTTCCAGGGTTAAACTGGGCAATGTTTTGTTCGATACAAAACTCGATACCTTGATAATAACAACACTCAAAATGTAAGTTATGTACTTCCTCTAACGCTCCCCAATATCGCCCACACAGCTGATTTTGATCAAATATAAAGAGTGCGCTGGCAATAGGTTGTTCATCCTTTAGAGCAATGACTAACATCAAGTTATGCTGTAAATCGCTGAAGATTTGCTGAAAAAATGACTCGGTTAAATAACCATCATGACCACTGCGCTTTAAATAAGTTTGTTTATAGCAATGATAAAAGAACTGCAGATTTTCTTTTTTTAAGTTGTCACCATGCAAGCGAATAACTTTTACACCATCAGTTGTGACTGTAAGGCGTTCTTTTTTCACATTCTTTCTTTTTCGCGAGTTAAAGTATGATAAATAATCTTCAAAAGACGAATATTGGCGGTTAAACCACTGAAATTGCACTGCATGGCGCTGCACTTGGCCATGTTCATGCAGTAATTGGCTGATGTCTTGTTCGACAAACAACCAATGCATGGAAGACATCCCATGCAAAGTTAACTGATCAGTGATTTTTTGGCTTAAGACGGGCAATAATTGTTGTTTATCAACTTCAGCGCTGAGCATTAACCTTGCGCCCGTCACAGGTGTAAAGGGGATGGCGGCCACTAATTTAGGGTAATAGTTAATGCCATGTTGTTTGTAAGCATTTGCCCATGCAAAATCAAATATATATTCTCCATAGCTATGCGTTTTTTTGTATAGAGGTAATATGCCAACGGGCTTGGAATTTTGGTAAATTGCACAATGAAACGGTTGCCACCCCGAATCTCCACCCACTGATCCAGACGTTTCTAAGGCGTGTAAAAAAGAGTATTGGCAAAATGGGTTATTACCATTAGCTAAGCTATCCCAAACTGTTTGACCAATTTCTTCAATTGAGGTACTAAATCTGAATGTATATTTTGAGCTTGATGTTGACAATATTAGGTCTAACCTTCTGATATTAATACCAACTTAATATGACAGAAAATGACATTAAGATCATTAAAAATACAATTGTAATGCAGCTTGCAGGGCGAAAACACAGACAACATGAATTATTAAAAAAGCTATTGCGGCGGGACCTCGAACATCACGAGTGTGTTGAATGGATCGATAAATTTAAGCAATATAATCTATGAAGCAATGAGAGATCCGCGGAGTCTTTAATTCCAGGTCGTGCTAACAAGGACATAGGTGAATTAAAAATACGTAATGAATTAAAAGGACATCAAGTTTCTACAGATATCGTTGTAGCGGCAATATGTGAACTTGATATGCAATAGTGTGAGTTAGTTGTAAAAGTATTGAATAAAAAATTCATAAATAAATCTGCCATAGACTTTAAAGGACAGCAAAAGCAGCAACGTTTTTAAATTACCGTGGTTTTACTCATGAATAAATTCGCTATGCGACTGAATCGACTAAAGATTAAGATTCTATACTATTGACGCTAGTCTTAACAAAAGTCCACTAAACTGATATCTTTGAACTGTAAGTACTATTTATGCTGCTTTTGGCATAGCTGAACTCCACTAACTACTAATATTTCAGGATTGTAAATGAGTAAAACAACCGCCGAGCTCCGGTGCGCATTTTTAGATTTTTTTGCCGCAAGAGGACACCAAAAAGTATCCAGTTCATCTTTGATTCCAGCAAATGATCCGACACTTTTATTTACAAATGCTGGAATGAACCAGTTTAAAGATGTGTTTTTAGGCACTGAATCTCGCAGCTACAACAAAGCAACATCTTCACAACGATGTGTGCGAGCTGGTGGCAAACATAACGATCTCGAAAACGTAGGTTATACTGCTCGTCATCATACTTTTTTCGAAATGTTAGGTAACTACAGTTTTGGTGATTATTTTAAAACTGAGGCAATTCAATACGCTTGGGATTTTTTGACCAAAGAGTTAAACTTGTCCAAAGATAAATTGTTGGTCACTATCTACCACGATGACGATGAAGCCTTCGACATCTGGGCAAACAAAATAGGTTTGTCAGAAGACAAAATTATCCGTATTAGTACCTCAGACAATTTTTGGTCTATGGGCGATACTGGCCCTTGTGGCCCTTGTTCAGAAATTTTTTATGATCACGGTGAACATATCTGGGGCGGACCTCCTGGCTCACCAGAAGAAGACGGCGACAGGTTTATTGAAATTTGGAATCTGGTCTTTATGCAGTTTAATCGTCAAAGTGATGGGACTATGCAGCTATTACCTAAACCCTCTATCGATACGGGTATGGGTTTAGAGCGTATTTCGGCTATTTTACAAAATGTGCATAGTAATTATGAAATCGATATCTTTCAAAATTTGATTGAAGCTACAGCTAATATTGTTGGTGTAAGTGACATGCAAGATAAGTCATTACGTGTTATTGCCGATCATATTCGTTCTTGTTGCTTTTTGATTTGTGACGGTATTATTCCATCAAATGAAGGCCGAGGGTATGTGTTAAGACGTATTATCCGCAGAGCGGTAAGACATGGTAATAAACTCGGTGCCAGTGATGTGTTTTTCTATCGTCTGGTAGAGGCCTTAGAAATACAAATGTCTCATGCTTATCCTGAGCTAACGGCAAATCGTGCACTTATAGAAAAAGTATTAAAAACTGAAGAAGAACAGTTTTCTCGGACCCTTGAACGTGGCATGAGCATCCTTAACGATGCCTTAAGCGAACTAACATCCGATGTGGTGCCAGGTGAGTTAGTATTTAAGCTTTACGATACATATGGCTTCCCAGCAGACTTAACCAATGATGTGGCTCGTGAAAAAAATCTTCGTATAGACGAAGAAGGTTTCCACGTTGCCATGGCTGCCCAGCGCAAACGTGCGCAACAGGCTAGCCAATTTGATACTGATTACAATGAACAACTAAAGTCTAATTGTACTTCTGAGTTTACGGGTTATGATAATAGTAGAAATGATGCAAAAGTTATGGAATTGTTTGCCAACGGTCAACAAGTTGAACAATTAACTGCAGGTGAGGAAGGTGTTGTTGTGCTTGATAAGAGCCCCTTTTATGTAGAGTCAGGTGGTCAAATTGGAGACACTGGCTTACTAAAAGTTGCTAACGGCAGTTTTGTTGTTACAGAAACGCTTAAGTTGGGTAATGCTATTGCACACAAAGGATCTTCTGATTTTGATTTTAAATTGGGTGACATGGTACAGGCTGAATTTGATGTTAAACGCCGTGAAGCGATAAAATCAAATCACAGCGCCACACACCTAATGCACGCTGCCTTGAAACAAATATTAGGCGAGCATGTGATCCAGAAAGGGTCACTGGTATCTGATGAGCGTTTTCGCTTCGATTTTGCGCATTTTCAAGCCCTTACCAGCACACAGCTTAAAAGTGTTGAAAAGTTAGTTAACGATGAAATACGTTTAAATCACGGTTTAAATACTAAGATAATGAAAATAGATGAAGCTAAGGCTGCAGGAGCTATGGCTTTATTTGGTGAAAAATACTCAGAAGATGTACGAGTTGTCTCTATGGGAGATTTTTCTTTGGAACTGTGTGGTGGAACACATGTTAATAGAACAGGTGATATCGGACTTTTTAAGATTGTTTCGGAGAGTGGTATTGCTGCCGGCGTTAGAAGAATAGAGGCGGTTACTGGGGCAAAAGCGTTGGATGTCGTGCAGACTCAAGGCCAACAAATAAGCCAAATAGCCAGTTTATTAAAAACAGATCCACAAGGTCTACATGCTCGTATCATGTATGTGTTAGAACAAAGCAAAATAGTAGAAAAAGAGTTAGAAAAGTTAAAGTCAAAACTAGCAAGCAATACTACGACGGACGTGTTATCCGAAGTCAACGAAATTAAAGGCATAAAAGTTCTGTCTACAGTCTTGCAAGGTATTGAAGCAAAAGCACTGAGATCTATGGTTGACGATTTTAAGAACCAACTAGGAAGTGCTGTTATTGTTTTAGGTATAGCTGAAAAAAATAAAGTAAGCCTGATTGTTGGTGTGACCAACGACCTTGTGTCTAAAGTAAAGGCGGGTGAGCTGGTTAATTATGTTGCCCAACAAGTCGGCGGTAAAGGCGGGGGTCGCCCTGATATGGCTCAGGCTGGTGGATCTGAACCGCAAAATTTAAACTCAGCCATCGCTTCGGTTCAAGCTTGGTTAGAAGAGAAGTTGTAGAAGCTATAGAGATTTATAACATATTAAGGTAGTAAATTTAGAATTTTTCGGTTGTTTTTTGTGGTGACAACAAAAATAGGGAAAAACCGATTGGGTAAATGTCTAGCGATGCTAGCAATTTACACTAACTTTAACGAAGGGATAGTATTTTTAACGGATAAAGGAGCAATAGAATGCTAATTTTAACTCGTCGTGTTGGAGAAACCCTAATGGTCGGTGATGACGTCACCGTAACGGTCTTAGGGGTAAAAGGTAATCAGGTAAGAATTGGTGTGAATGCGCCTAAGGAAATATCTGTGCATCGTGAAGAAATCTATATGCGTATCCAAGCTGAAAAGAACGTTCAACTTGCGGCTCATGAACAAGCAGCAAGTACTGACGAAGATTAACAGCGGTTAGCCTTGAAAAAAGCTGGGAAACCAGCTTTTTTTATGCGTAAATTTTAACTTAGATAATCTTATTTTTTTGCCCAAATCAAACAAAAAATAAGCACATAGATAATAATTGTTTAAAATGCCAGCAAGCGAACATTAACTTCTTAAAAAGTATTTGACATACTCATGTGGATAGGTAAAATCCTGCTCCTCATTTAGGAGAGGTTAATACTAAATCAAAGGCCTCATGGTATTAGGTTTAGACAAGTAACCTAGGTTGGTCGAGAGCCAAACATCCGAAAATGTTGTTTAGAGCTAAATTTTGGAGAGGTGGGTGAGTGGCTTAAACCAGTTCCCTGCTAAGGAACCGTAGCTTCGGCTACCGAGAGTTCGAATCTCTCCCTCTCCGCCATTAGGCTTTATATGAAGATATGAAATTGCGCGTGTAGCTCAGCTGGATAGAGTACCTGGCTACGAACCAGGTGGTCGGAGGTTCGAATCCTTCCACGCGCACCATATTTTAAAGATTTTGAGAAGATAGCTATATTTTGGTTATGCTCCTCAAGCAAGCAGTTTGCGCGTGTAGCTCAGCTGGATAGAGTACCTGGCTACGAACCAGGTGGTCGGAGGTTCGAATCCTTCCACGCGCACCATATAACATAAAGCCCGTAAATTTATTTGCGGGCTTTTTTGTGTCTGTAATTGTATTTTCCATTCCAAAATATCAATAAGCTAATTGATTAGATCCACTCTGAAGTGACAGAACAGTCTTCATGTAAAAAATTGTTAATAGATAGTATTTTTGGGTAAATATTCGTAAAAAGTGAATTTTTTATTATTTTTTATGCACTTTTCCTCTGGTCATTTTGTTGTGTTTTATCAGGCTGCATGGTACTTATCAACTATTAATTGTTTAATGTTGAGATTACGTTTGTATGCAACCTGAAGTCGCAAATGCTCTTGCAGAAGCCGCTAATTTATTATTAGTCGGAATGGTAGTGGTGTTTTTGTTTTTATCTATGCTGATCGGTGCAATAACGCTGATTGCTTGGGTCAACAAATTTTTACCTGATGAGTCGCTAAATACTATAAATAAACAACCCAAGCCCATTATCAGCACCTTGCCTAAAAACCAAGGTGTGTCTCCCAAAGTGTTAGCTGCGATAAGCGCCGCTATCTTTCAACACAGACAATCAAATTAGTTTAAAATTTCAAGGAAATATCCCATGCGTAAACCACTAGCGATTACAGATGTTGTATTGCGTGACGGCCACCAATCATTGCTTGCAACCAGAATGCGTCTGGAAGACATGTTACCCATAGCAAGTAAATTAGATGATATTGGCTACTGGTCATTAGAAACGTGGGGCGGTGCGACGTTTGATGCGTGTATTCGTTATTTAGGAGAAGACCCATGGGATCGGATCCGCCAGCTTAAAAAGGCGATGCCTAAAACCAAACAACAAATGTTGTTACGTGGCCAGAATCTTTTAGGTTATCGTCATTATGCTGATGATGTGGTTGAAAAGTTTGTCGAACGAGCACATACAAATGGGGTCGATGTATTCCGTATATTTGATGCGATGAACGATATTCGTAACCTGAAAACGGCAGTAAAAGCAGCCATTAAACAAGGTGCACATGCTCAAGGAACCATGTCTTATACAGTGTCACCTGTTCATTCCT
The DNA here is from genome assembly GCA_051276225.1 of Flavobacteriales bacterium. Classification (GTDB taxonomy): domain Bacteria; phylum Pseudomonadota; class Gammaproteobacteria; order Enterobacterales; family Alteromonadaceae; genus Paraglaciecola. Next base: position 9,156 of record JBNMPD010000028.1, on the reverse strand, counting down.
TACAAACTTGGCTAGATATGGCAAACAGTTTACAAGATATGAATGTACATTCAATTTGTATAAAAGACATGGCTGGTTTACTCAAACCGTACGAATGTGAAGAATTGATCACTAGATTGAAAGAAACCATCGAAGTGCCTATAGCTATGCATTGTCATGCAACAACGGGCTTGAGCACTGCAACCTACCAAAAAGCGATTGATGCAGGCATTGACATTTTAGATACGTCTATTTCATCGATGAGCATGACTTATGGTCATACCGCAACAGAAACGATAGTGTCTATTGTTGAAGGCACTGAGCGCGATACAGGCTTGGCCTTGCCAGCTTTTACTGAAATTGCTAGTTACTTTCGTAATGTGCGTAAAAAGTATGCTCAGTTTGAAGGTAGCCTTAAAGGTGTTGACGCACGAATATTAATAGCTCAGGTCCCAGGTGGTATGTTGACCAACATGGAAAGCCAACTGAAAGAGCAAGGCGCTGAAGATAAGATGGATGAGGTTCTTTTAGAAATCCCAAGAGTAAGAGAAGATCTTGGTTTTATTCCTCTGGTAACCCCAACCTCACAAATTGTTGGTACTCAATCCGTTATTAACGTAATAACAGGTGAACGTTATAAAAGCATTAGCAAAGAAACCGCTGGTGTACTAAAAGGTGAGTATGGTGCAACCGCTGCACCTGTTAATAAAGAACTGCAACTCCGAGTATTAGATGGCAAAGAAGCAATTACATGTCGCCCAGCAGATTTAATTGAAGATGAGCTAGCGGCGCTGACTAAGGAACTGACTGATATTGTCAAAAAAGAATCCATCCAGACCGCAGATGATTTGGTGGATGACGTACTGACCTATGCTCTGTTCCCACAAATCGGCTTGAAATTTCTTAAAAATAGACATAATCCTGCTGTATTTGAACCAGCGCCCACTCAAACATCACAAGTATCCCTGAGTCCTACTGCCCCATCTGAGGCAAAAAGTACTGGCGCAGCCGCATATTCGGTGCGTGTAGACGGTCAAGTGTTTGAGGTCGAAGTAGCTCAAAGTGGTGAGTTAACAAATATACAAGCGTCAAGTTCTTTACCTGCGCCTCAAGTTAGTAGTGTTAATTCTGTAATAGGACAAGCGTTAAATTCACCACTGGCAGGAAATATTTTTAAAGTATTAGTTAAAGACGGTGATGTAGTGAATTCAGGTGACGTAGTTATCATCATGGAAGCTATGAAAATGGAAACCGAAATTCGGGCATCACTATCAGGTGTCATATCCAATATCTCAACTAAAGAGGGTGATGCTGTGCAAACGGGTCAACCTTTATTAGTCATAGGATAAGGAATACACATGGAAAAGCTCGAATTATTATGGCAAAGCACCTCTCTGGCTCATTTCGAGTTAGGTCAGGTGATCATGATGAGTGTTGGTGCATTATTACTTTATTTGGCTATTGTTAAAAAGTTTGAACCGTTACTGCTGCTACCTATTGGTTTTGGTGCTGTCCTAACCAATATTCCATTGGCTGGTTTTAGTGATCCAGGTGGGTTACTTTATCTTGTATATGATATTGGCATAGACACGGGTGTCTTCCCTTTGCTTATTTTTATGGGCGTGGGAGCAATGACAGACTTTAGTGCACTGATTGCTAACCCTAGAATGCTGCTACTTGGCGCCGCGGCTCAATTTGGTATATTTGCTACACTATTCGGTGCAATTGCCCTTAACATGGTACCTGGCTTCGAATTTTCACTGCAAGACGCCGCGGCTATCGCCATTATTGGTGGTGCTGATGGACCTACGGCGATATTTTTAGCCTCAAAACTAGCGCCTGATCTTTTGGGCGCTATTGCGGTTGCAGCCTATTCGTATATGGCGTTGGTGCCTATTATTCAGCCACCGATCATGCGTTTATTAACCAGCGAAGAAGAAAGAAAAATTGAAATGCCTCAGCTCAGAATTGTGTCTAAGCGCGAGAAAATTATTTTTCCTCTAGCAGTACTGTTTCTGTGTATTTTGTTTTTACCTACCGCCACACCTTTAGTGGGTATGTTTTGTCTAGGAAACCTGATGAAAGAATCAGGTGTAGTCGATAGATTAAGTAACAGCGCTCAAAATGAGTTAATTAATGTGGTGACCATCTTTTTGGGGTTAGCAGTGGGCTCAAAATTATCCGCTGATAAATTTCTGACAGTTGAAACCTTAGGTATCCTAGCCCTTGGTGCTATCGCTTTTTCCGTCGGTACTGCTGCGGGGATCATGATGGCAAAAGTAATGAGTAAACTGAGTAGTCAAAAAATCAATCCATTGATTGGCGCAGCAGGCGTATCTGCAGTACCTATGGCGGCCAGAGTGGTTAATAAGGTAGGACTAGAAGCAAATCATCATAACTTCTTGCTGATGCATGCTATGGGGCCTAACGTAGCGGGTGTGCTGGGCTCGGCAGTGGCTGCTGGCATATTGTTGGCTCTAGTAGGATAAAATATAAAAATCGGGCAAAGTCGCACTCTACTTTAGCCCGTTTTCACAGCAATCCACGTGTGATTATGTTGTGTCGTCTAGAATTAATTACTCTGCCTATTAATCAATGCCTGATGCGAATCAATTAATTTTTTTGTGTATTCGTTCTTAGGCCAATTAAATATCGCATCAGTTTTCCCCGACTCCACCACTTTTCCATCTTTTATAATGATTACTTTGTCAGATATATGCCTTACTATACCTAAATTGTGTGATATGAAGATAAAACCTAGTCCTAAATCACGTTGTAATTTCATTAAAAGGTTAACTGCCTGAGAGCGCACAGAGGGGTCTAACGCTGCAAACGGTTCATCTGCCACTATTACCTTGGGGTTTAGTATTAAGGCTCTAGCTAAAGCTATTCTTTGACATTGTCCATCAGACAGCATGTGTCGATAAAAAAACTGATGCTCTACCATTAAGCCAACTTGTCTAAGCGTGCGTTCTATTAGCAACCTACGTTGTTGGGCATCAAGTTCAGTGTTGAGACGCAGCGGCTCATCAAGAATAGAACCCAGTGTCAGCCCAGGGTTGAGAGATTCATTGCTGTTTTGAAAAATCATTCTAATATCATGGCATCTTGCACCAATATTTAATTTGTTTAGCTCCACTCCATTCATAAATATTTTTCCACTCTTAGGCGTTTCTAAACCTACTAGTAGTTTTGCCAGCAGTGATTTGCCCGAACTGTTATCGCCTACAATAGCTAAAGTTTCACCTGCTTTAAAATTAAAACTGACAGGTCCTAAATCAAACGTTACCTTACTTTTTGACCACATGCTTTTTGTAGTATTTTGAAACGTTAAGGCTTCAACATTAATCAGGTCCATTATTTGGCATCCCAATGTAGCGGGAAATGACAACTATAAAAATGGGTATGAACCCGTCTTATCTGAGGTGTTGCCACACACTCTCTTCTAGCTCTTGGACACCTTGGGCCTAATCTGCAACCTATAGGTAAATGATGCAGAGTCGGAATAGTGCCATCAAGAGAACTGAGTGGGGATTTAGGTGGTAAGTCTTTTCGAAAACTTGGGGCACTGTCTAGTAGGGCTTGCGTGTAGGGATGAAAGGCGCGTTTTCTTAGTTGTTTTAACTCACCACTTTCAACCGTTTGCCCACAATATAAAACAGTCATATAACTGGCCATATTGGATATAGCTAATAAGTCGTGGCTTACAAATAAAACGCTCAGTCTTTTTACTTGATTGACTCTGCTGAGCAACTTCAATATTTGTGTCTTTGAAGTCACTTCCATGCCTTTAGTGGGGTCATCGGCAATAATTAATCTAGGCTCAGATGCTAATGCCATTGCAATCATAAACTTCTGTACCACATCGTTGGCAATCTGATGAGGATAACTACTTAGACATATATGATGATTTTTAATGCCTACCTTATGCAATAGCTTTATCGATAATACCTGCTTTTCGTTGTTACGCTGCCAAAACCACGTTTTAGTTAATTTGTCACTGGGAAGCATTTCTTTTAGTTGCTGGCCCAAGGTCAACGACGGATCGAGTGACTCAAGTGGATTTTGAAAAATCACAGATATATCTTTACGAATTAACTTACGCCTGGCTTTAGGCGACATGGTCAACAAGTTTTGTCCTCTCCATGTCATTCGGTCGGCAGTAATTCGCCAGCGCTTTGGTAATGCCCCAACAATGGCTTTAATAATTAGACTTTTACCTGAGCCTGACTCACCAACCAATGCATGAATTTGACCTTCATGTATCACCATGTTGATCTTATCAAGTGCCTTTACCCATCCTGCAGATATATCAATTTCTAAAGTCAGGTTTTTGATATCAAGTAAGATCACTAGTGTAACAACCTATTTCTAAGCGCTGAGCGCAGACCATCACCGACTAAATTGATAGAAATCATCATTATAAACAATGCCCCACCGGGCAAGGCGATAGTCCAAGGTGCAATATAAGCCACTTCAATACCCTCCAAAAGCATCGCACCTAGTTCAGAAGAGGGGGCTTGAGCACCTAATTTAAGAAATCCTAGGGCACTGATATCTAATATAGAGACAGATAGGGCTAAGGTCGCTTGTACCACTAACATCTCACCCATGTTTGGAAATATCGAGCGGACAAAAATATGTAATTGACTAGCACCGTCGAGCTTGGCTGCCATGATATACTCCTTAGACAATTCACGTCTGACAAAATCTCGTGTCTGGTGCACAAATTGGGGTATAAGCGCTAGTGCGATAGCCCACATGCTATTCACTAATCCTGGTCCTAAAATAGCGATGATAATAATGGCAATCAGTAACGTGGGTATTGCTTGAATGGAGTCTAAAGTGTGGTTTAAAACACTTGAACGTAATCCTGCGCTCATACCTGCTAATGCCCCTAAACCCACCCCTAACACCATTGCGACTAAAACTAATAATAGGCTAATACCAAAGGTCATCCTGCAGCCATAGATAATCCGTGATAATAAATCACGGCCTAAGGCGTCAGTTCCGAATAAATGGCTAATACCACCATTGGGATCCCAAGCGGGTGGTATTAACAAATCGCCTATTTGTTGCATATTGGGATCAAAGGGCGCTAATAATGGGCAAAAGAGAATAATAATTAGAAAAAAAGCGAAACAAAACAATCCAACAACAGCGATATGATTGTTTTTGAATTCCGTCCACGTGAACTGCAAAGGGGATGGATGATGCTCTTCTTGATATAAACTAGATTGCGGCACGTTCAGACCTTCTGCGTTTCGGATCGGTTAAACGAATACTAAGATCAATCGACATAGTGAAAATAACAACCAAAACAGATACTGCTAACATTCCTGCTCTTATTGCGGGATAGTCTTGTTGATAAATAGCCTGTATAAGCCAATTACCTATTCCAGGCCAAGAAAAAATACTTTCTACTATCATAGCGTTGGTTAACAACGTGGGAAATTGCATGGCTAAAAGTGGTAAAATAGGTATTAGTGCATTTCTCACTCCGTGGCGCATTAATACTTGCCGGGGTGTTAAACCTCTAGCGTAGGCCGCTAAGATAAATTCACTATTTAATGTTTCAATTACCGAGCGCCTTGTAATTCGAAGTATGAGTGTTGTGGTAACAACCGCAATAGAAAAAGTTGGCAGTATAAGATGCCTCAAAGCATCGATGAGAGCTGCACGTTTATCCACAGAGTCAGATAATAAAATATCAATTAATATGAAACCTGTGACGTTCGGGATTTCAAATATTAAGCTAATACGCCCGGACAATGGAAACCACCCAAGTTGCAGAGAAAATACTAAAATTGAGATCAAGGCTAACCAAAATACAGGTATAGAATATCCTAATAAACTAACCGAAAGTAAGCTGTAATCGGTGATTTTATGATGTCTCAAAGCGGCTAGAAAGCCTAAAGGTAAGCCAATAAAAAAAGACAGGAAGAGTGCATAAGCACTGAGTTCTATACTAGCTGGAAGGTAATTACTTACATCTTCGTACAGAGGTAAACCTGAACTGAAACTGACTCCCCAGTTACCAGCAAATAGCTCGCTCATATAATGCCAATATTGAATAAGCATATTGCCATCTACAGCATATTTTATCCGACTATTTTGCAGTGCTGTTAACTCGTTAATCCTCAGACCGGTAAGGTTTTCAATCGCTTGTCCTGGAAATAAATAGGCCAATAGAAAAGACAGTAAGCTTAGGATAAATAGGGTCACTAAAATAAGGTTTGTGTAGCGAAACAATACATTATTCATTAGCGCTTTTTCACTCCACCAAAACGCACACCGCCGTATGGATTAATCACTAACCCGCTTAATTCCTTCCGATAGGCTTGGTATCGAGACGCATGAGCTATGGGGATCAAGGGTAGTTGTTCAGCCAGAAGTTCATTCGCTTTACCATAAAAGTAGGTACGTTCGCTAATTTCAGTATACTCTAATGCTTGGTTAATCAATAAGTCATACTCTTGAGAACACCACATGGCTCTGTTAGTACCCGACTTTATGGCTGCACAAGATAACAGTGGGCGGTAAAAATTATCTGGGTCACCATTGTCCGCTGACCAACCAATTAAAACAGAGTCATGTAAACCCTCTGTTAATCGCTCTCTAAACGTTGACCACTCGTAACTGATAATATTAACCTGTATACCTACTTCTTGGAGATAAGCTTGAATTAACTCAGCCATTTTTATGGCATTTGGATTATAAGCTCGTTGCACTGGCATAGCCCAGACATTCATCGAGAAACCATCGGGTATACCTTGTTCACGTAATAATTTTTTTGCCGCGCTTGGATTGTAACTTAGAGGCTTAACATCAGCTTGGAACGCCCAAGAAGTCGGAGGAACGATGTTTTTTGCTGTGATGGCATTATTATAATAAATTGCTTCAATTAGGACATTTCTGTCGATTGCCATACCAAGAGCTCTGCGCACTTTTGGATTATCAAATGGTGGTTTTGAGGTATTAAATGCCCAAAAGCCGATGTTTAAACCTGGCTTTTCATCTAACACTAAATTTTCTTGTTTACGTATCACTTCTAGCTCACTGTGTGCAGGTAAAGCAATGGCATCACATTCTGCAGTTAGTAATTTAGCCAGTCTGAGTGAACTGGAAGGCGTGATATCAAATATGAGTTTGTCGGTTAACTCGATTTGACGCCAATACTCAAGATGTTTTTTATAGCGTATATAATGGTCTTGGCGAAAGCTAGAAAGTTGATAAGGACCAGTTCCAATTGGTTTATGATCAATCAGTTCCTTTTGGTTCCGCGATATCAGTTTATTAGCATACTCTGCAGATAAAATAACAGAAAAGTCTGTCGCAAGATTAGCTAAAAAGGAGCTTTCTGGCTTATTCAGGGTGATTTCTACTCTATAACCATTTAAGCGTTTCACCTGTGTTATTAAGCTTCCGAGATCTAGGCTATCTGTATAAGGATAACTGCCACCTGATATAGCGTGATACGGGTGATCTGCTAGACGCCAACGGTCGATACTAAATAATACATCATCTGCATTAAAAAAGCGTGTTGGCGTAAATGTCCGAGTTTGGTGAAAAGATACCTTTTTTCTTAGTTGAAAAGTATATGTTTTGCCATCGTCACTGGCCAGCCAACTAGTAGCTAGTGCGGGCACTATGTCTCCAGTTACAGGGTCAAAATCTATTAAACGGTCGTAAATTTGATGGGACGAAGCATCAACTGTTGTGCCTGAAGTATCTAATTGTGGATTAAAGCTGGCCGGGCTTCCTTCTGAGCAAAACACGATACTATCCGGATCGGTTGTCGATTGAAGAAGCTCATCACAAGCGCCTAATAAAATAACCGCAAAGACGATCATGGTCATTTTAAGCCAAGTACTTACATTATGTTCGTCGGAAATATTCACAGGGGTAGTTTAATCCATATCTTCGTTAGTTTGTTCTAACAAGTTATATTTTTTTAAATAACCACGTAGTTGATGATAAGTTAATCCAAGTTTCTCTGCGGTCTTTTTTTGATTAAATTGACTGTCTGTCAATGCTTGGTTAATTAAATTAACCTCAAAGTCTTGTGAAAGTTCCTTTAAATCAACAGGAAAATCAAAGCTTGATTTTTTACTACTCTCAGTTAAAACGTGCTCTTTTGGTGTATTTTGAGCCGCTAAAATAGTAGAAGAAGCAACCTCCGGTTGGATAATTCTATCCTGTGTTTTGACTCTTTTCTGCGGCCGATAAATAGACTCGAAAGGATCCAGTACAATATTATGTACCGGCAAATTTGGATTGTTACTTCGATATACCGCACGCTCAACTACATTTTTTAATTCACGAATATTACCCGGCCATTGATAATCCAACAAAGTGCGTTTCGCTTTTTCAGTAAAACCACTGAATAGTTCCATCTCCAGTTCTCTGGCCATGTTGATGGCGAAGTTCTCCGCTAACATCATGATGTCTTCTCTACGTTCGCGAAGAGGTGGCAGAGTAATTACGTCAAATGCTAACCTGTCTAGAAGATCTGCTCGGAATTCACCTGAGTCTGCTAATGCTGGTAAATCTTCATTTGTCGCAGCGACTATTCGAACATCGACTTTCACACTTCGTGAACCACCTACACGTTCAAACTCTCCATATTCAATCACACGTAGCAGCTTTTCTTGCACCATACCCGAAGTATTAGATAGCTCGTCTAGAAATAATGTACCGTTATCTGCGGTTTCAAATCGACCTTCTCGGCGTTTAGCTGCGCCAGTAAAAGCGCCAGCTTCATATCCAAATAATTCACTTTCTAACAAACTTTCGTTTAGAGCAGCACAATTCAATGTCAGATAGGTTTGTTCCCAGCGTTTTGATAGAAAATGCATACGGGCAGCCACAAGCTCTTTACCTGTTCCTCTTTCACCAATAATTAGAACAGGTTTGTTTAAAGGTGCAATTTGTGAAATTTGTTCTAACACCTCTAAAAAGTTGTTAGATTGTCCTAACATTTTATCTTGTTGGCGAAAGCGGCTCATCAATATCCTTAAAAAGTGGTCTAAACAACTAACTAATCGTCTGCATACTAATTATTGTAGTTCTCTAGGATCAGCGTGTAAATTATTATTTCTTTAAAATCAGTAATTTAGTTAAACTGTGATGTTGGCCTACAAATTGAATAGTAATTGGATAGTAATTGGATAGTAA
>JBNMPD010000027.1:0-21179 GCA_051276225.1 Flavobacteriales bacterium | reverse complement strand
TGCGCCAGTTTTACCTTGAATTTAATACTAGCCCAGCAATGCGAGCTTTAGTGAAAGCAATGGCAAATGAGTTTGGTCCAGAAAAGGGTAATAGCCGATATCTGTTTAAGCTTTTCCCAAAAGGCCCAGCCAAACAAGCCACAAAAATAGCAGGTTTACCTAAACCTGCAAAATGTTTGTAATCGATTCGTAATAACAGCAACTAAAAATAAGATCCCACAACTAAAACAAGAGCGTTGGTAGAGGATTTTCTTAATTAAATATGAGCGTTAATCAATATATTTACTTAATTTGACTACGACTTTATTTTCCACTTCGTTCACTTATGTGCTTCGCACACGGCATCCCTGCCGTTTTTCAAAAAGCATCCCTGCTTTACGACCTACTTTTTTGCTGCAGCCAAAAAAAGTAGGTTGGACGAGGGGATTCGTTTGAAAAATGTCATGTGGACGCCGCGCGGGATGACAGTATGCGAAGCATATGCCTTAAAAGCTTGAAATCTACATTAACTTGCAGGAGCAGGTTCGATTACCCCAACCGTGTTGAATATAAAACAAAAAAGGTGAGCCCAAGCTCACCTTTCCCAATTCAAATAAAATCCAACCCTCTAACCAATTTTCTCCAATCCACCCATATAAGACTGCAATACTAAAGGAACAGTCACAGAGCCATCAGATTGCTGATTGTTCTCCAAAATAGCAACTAAGGTTCGCCCAACGGCTAAGCCCGAACCATTAAGGGTATGCAATAGTTCAGGTTTACTACCCTGCTCTGCACGAAAGCGGGCTTGCATTCTACGGGCTTGAAAGTCTAGCATATTTGAACATGACGAAATTTCACGGTAGGTATCTTGAGCAGGTAACCACACTTCAAGATCATAAGTTTTACAAGCGCCAAAGCCCATATCGCCAGTACAAAGCAGCATCCTACGATATGGCAATTCCAGTAATTGCAACACTTTTTCGGCATGTTGTGTGAGCTCTTCTAATGCATCAAAAGAAGTGTCAGGTGTGACTAGTTGCACTAGCTCTACTTTTTCAAACTGATGCAGGCGGATAAGTCCACGGGTATCACGTCCGTGCGAACCTGCTTCACTGCGAAAGCAGGGGCTAAATGCCGTCATTTTTAAGGGTAAGTCTTTTATCGCATATATTTCGTCGCGGGCAATATTCGCTAATGGCACTTCTGAAGTAGGAATAAGTGATAAACCCTGCCCTTCTTCTGTAGCAGGTTTAGTATGAAAGGCATCACCCATAAACTTAGGAAACTGGCCTGTGCCCGTCATGCTTTCTTGGTTAACTAATAAAGGCACGTTGGTTTCTTCGTAGCCATGTTCTTCGGTGTGCAAATCCAACATAAACTGAGCAATGGCACGATTAAGACGAGCAACCTGTCCACGCATCACAACAAAACGTGCACCCGCTAATTTTGAACCTGCATCAAAATCCACACCTTTACTCAAGTTCGCACCTATATCTACATGATCTTTGATATCAAAATCAAATTCACGTGGTGTGCCCCAGCGACTGATTTCAATGTTGCCATTTTCATCTTCACCTTGAGGCACAGAGTCGTCGGGTAAATTGGGTATAATTTGTGATAGTGTCGCAATTTCTTCTAATAACACCGTCAACTCGGCTTTTGCTGAATCTAGGTCATCGCCTAACTTTCCTACTTCTGCTAAAAGTGGCTGAATATCTTCACCCGAGGCTTTGGCTTTGCCAATGGATTTAGAACGCACATTACGTTCGTTTTGTAATTCTTGGGTTTTAATTTGTAATGACTTGCGTTTTTCTTCTAATTCAGTAAAGGACTTTACGTCTAATTCAAACCCTCTTCTTTTTAGTTTTTCTGCAGTGTGTTGAATATCGCCACGTAAATATTTTGGATCTAACATCTTGTTTTATTTAACCTTTCACTAATTGAGTGCCTAACCATGCTGCAAACAGGCAACACACTATATTTAAAGTTACGTTAAGTGCGGCTTTGAACCACAAGCCCTGTTGAAAGAGCATTAACGTGTCTACTGAGAATGTGGAAAATGTGGTAAGTGCACCAAGAAAACCAATTCCGATTGTTGTTCGCCACAGGGCCGCTTCTAATTGTCCGTGCTCAAGCAATGAATACAAAAAGCCTAGGAAAAATGAACCAACAATATTGACCAGAAGTGTACCAAAAGGAAAGCCTTTGCCAAACCATTGAAGCATCAGTTGCGAAAGAAAATAACGCAAACAAGCCCCAGCGGCCCCTCCAAGGGCGATAAAAATATATACGGTTGCTGAATGCATACTATGTGTACCTTTGCTGTGTACTGTGCAAATCCAGCTCCTTTAAAAATTTCAATTTTTCTTGTAACTTTTTTTCTAAGCCGCGAGAGCTTGGTTGGTAATATTGAGTATCTCGTAAAGCTTCAGGAAAATAATTTTCTCCAGCTGCATAGGCGTGATTTTCATTATGGGCGTAACGGTATTCTTTACCATAACCTAAGTCTTTCATCAGGCTAGTCGGTGCATTTCTTAAGTGCTCTGGCACTGCTGAGTCAGGTGTGTCTTTTGCGTGCTGTACAGCTGCGTTAAACGCCAAATAAACGGCATTACTTTTTGCTGCACTGGCGCAATATAGAATGGCTTGTGCAATTGCCCTTTCGCCTTCTGCAGGCCCAACCCGTTGAAAGATATCCCATGCGTTTAGGCATATCTGCATGGCTCTAGGATCAGCGTTACCGATATCTTCTGAAGCAATAGCTAACAACCGTCTGGCAACATATAAAGGATCACATCCAGCTACTAACATACGTGCATACCAATACAGTGCCGCATCCGGCGCAGAGCCACGAACCGACTTATGAAAAGCTGAAATCAAATCGTAAAACTGATCACCGTTTTTGTCATACTGCGCAACTTTTTCGCCCACTGCTAGTTTTACCATGTCGACAGTGAGGGTTTTGTCTACTGAGTCTGTTGGTAAAAAGTCAGCGCTGAGCTCTAAATAGTTTAATAGCCGTCTTGCGTCACCTGCCGCCATATCAATCAGCATAGATTTGGCATGGTCGTCTAAGATGATATCAACAAGGCCTAAACCACGGTCATTGTCGGTTAACGCTTGGGTAATGACCTCACTCAGCTCATCTGCGCTTAAGTTTTTAAGTACATACACTCTAGCTCTTGATAACAACGCATTATTGAGTTCAAAAGAAGGATTTTCGGTAGTCGCTCCGATAAACGTCACGGTTCCATCTTCTATAAAGGGTAAAAACGCATCTTGTTGACTTTTGTTAAAGCGGTGTACTTCGTCTACAAACAAAATGGTGCGCTGATGATGCTGATTTGCATAATGTTTCGCGTTGTCTATGGCTTGACGAATATCCTTAACACCACTACTGACAGCCGACAAGCGTTCGATATGAGCTTGGCAATGTGTCGCCACTAATTCTGCTAACGTTGTTTTGCCTGTTCCTGGTGGTCCCCACAAAATCATCGAATGACATTGACCGCGCAATAATGCTGCTCTTAATGGTTTACCGGGACCAACAATATGTTGCTGACCAAAGTACTGCTCAATTACTTTTGGACGCATACGGGCCGCTAAAGGTGCGAACTGTGAGGCTATCTTGTTATTCGAATCGTTATTGGAATCGTTTTTCGAGCCATTATTGTTACTTGCAAAGTCAAATTCTGTCGTCATAGTTATCGCTGGTCGTCCAGTTCATAACCATCAGGCATTACAAAAATAAAAGTATCAGCGGGTAATGCATTATTTTGTTTGATGTTGTTGAACGATAATAAACTTTTTTGTTGTTGCCCATCCTGGCTTTCAAGCTCTACTAAAGTGTCACCTTTAAACACTAAACGTAATGACTCAATACCGCCGTTTAACTCACGGGGTGTGATAATGAATTGGTTATCTGCTCGACTCACATCAAACTCTTGCCATTTAATGCTGTCGGGATTGGTTAACAAAATCAAAGGATTGTTTTCAAGGGCAGCGTTTGCCCCATAAACCACAACTTGCTCTAAAAAAGGGTCGATGTTCCAGATATTAGCTCCATCAGCTAATAACACATTTTCGTTTGGCTCAAACAGTTCCCAATATAAATTGTTGGGTTGTTGTAATACCAGCCGGCCCGTTGCCTGTTGTAATATTGTATTTTCAATATCGACTACAGTTTGTGTAAAATTAGCTTGATAAGTGGCAAGCAAAGCCAGCTTCACCTTTAGTTGTTGTTTGGCATCCATATCTGCACAGATTACAAATGTACTATTTAATAACACCATGATGAATAAAAATAGTTGTTTAGGTAGCAATAGCTTGTTCATTTATGATCACTTCTTGTAGGGTTAATCTTTTGGAGCTGCAGCAGCTAACACTTCACGGTTGCCATTATGCCCTGGTGAAGTTACGACGCCACTTTGTTCCATTTGTTCCACCAGTCTCGCTGCGCGATTGTAACCAATTCTAAATTTTCGCTGCACACCAGATACCGACGCCCGTCTAGATTCTGTTACAAAAGCCACGGCTTCGTCGTAAAACACATCATATTCTTGATCGGCATCTTCTGACTTTTCGCCCGGTAATAAAATTTCCGTGTTGGTATCACCATTTAAAATTTCATCAATATATTGTGGCGCACCTCGATTTTTCCAATCGGCAACAACAGCATGTACTTCGTGATCATCCACAAATGCACCATGAATACGTGTTGGCACTCCGGTCCCCGGTGGTAAATACAACATATCCCCTGCCCCTAAAAGCGCTTCTGCGCCTCCTTGGTCAAGGATAGTCCGTGAATCAATTTTAGAAGACACCTGAAAGGCAATACGGGTGGGGATATTGGCTTTAATTAGACCCGTAATGACATCAACAGATGGTCTTTGGGTTGCCAACACTAAGTGAATACCGGCAGCTCGAGCTTTTTGTGCAATACGCGCAATTAGCTCTTCTACTTTTTTACCAACAATCATCATCATGTCAGCAAATTCGTCTACGACCACCACAATAGCGGGCAATTTTTCTAGAATAGGTGCTTGCATTTCCATGCTTTCTTCAGATTTCCACAGTGGATCACGTATTGGCTCGCCCGCTTCAATAGCATTCAGTACTTTGGTGTTATAACCTTTTAGATTCCTGACCCCAAGGGCGGACATTAATTTGTAGCGACGTTCCATTTCCCCCACACACCAACGTAATGCGTTGGCCGCTTCTTTCATATCGGTAACCACTTCTGATAATAAATGTGGGATACCTTCATAAACAGATAATTCCAACATTTTAGGATCAATCATAATCATACGCACATCTTCAGGCGTAGATTTATATAACAGGCTGAGGATCATCACGTTGACTCCAACAGACTTACCAGACCCGGTGGTACCCGCTACCAAAAGATGAGGCATTTTCGCCAAATCTACCACAACAGGTTTACCAGAGATATCTGCGCCTAAAACCATCGTTAATGGTGACTCGGAAGATTGAAACACATCAGCACTGATCACTTCACTTAAACGCACCATGTCGCGCTTTTTATTGGGTAACTCTAAACCAATAACAGACTTACCTGGGATTACCTCAACCACACGCACAGAAATAGCTGACATAGACCGCGCCAAATCTTTTGATAACGTGGTGATTTTGCTGACCTTAACACCCGGTGCTAAATCCATTTCAAAACGCGTAATAACAGGGCCGGGATGAACACCAACCACTCTTGCTTCGATATTAAAATCAGCAAGTTTGGCTTCAAGCAAACGAGAAACAATTTCTAATTCTTCTGGGGTGATAGGATTTTTAATTTTATCTGCGCGCTCCAGTAAATCAAAAGACGGCATAGGTCCCTGTTTTTCATCAGCGCTAAGATCCGATAAAGGTTCTTCATCTATTTCGGCTTCTGGTTCGGATTCCAGTTCAGCTCCTGTCATGTCAGGTTCTACTTTCGTAGATTTTCTGGAAAGACTAATTTTATTTTTTAACTCACTGATGGAAGTAAGTTTTTTCTTTTTAGGCTCTGGTTCATCAAGAATACTTTGTGGTACAGCAGGTTCATATGAATATGGCTCATCATTTTGTTGATCAAAACTGCTTTTTTCAGAATCACCCCCCCAAAAATTATCATCTGTGGGAGCTAAAACAGTCGGTTCTGGTTGTGCTTTTTTAAAGGGTAGCAGCAAAATAGATGACCCTTTAAGTTTTGCTGGGGTGCGGTAAATAAAACGACTGACTTTTATAGCCAACTCGCCAATTTTATCAACAATCACCACCCACGATATACCACTTAATAAGGTAAAACCTGTGCAGAATAAGCAAAGCAATAAAAGAGTTGTACCCACCAGACTAAAATAAGGTATTAACGAAGAACTCAAAACATCACCAACCATACCGCCAGAAGTATAATTATGAATGTCTTCCACATTCAGACTTAACAAACCAGTCGAACCTAAGACAAATAAAATAATACCAATCAGTCTTAATCCAATAGTGAGATAATCTATTTCAAATAAGGTTTTGGTTTGCTGAAATAAAAACCAGCCTAAGAAGGCACAACAAAATGGCAGACTGTATGCAAATGAGCCCAAAGTAAAAAATACTATATCAGCGAACCATGCGCCAATTGGCCCCACCCAATTATTCACATCACTTTGTAATCCAGCTTGACTCCAACCAGGATCCGCAGGATGAAAAGACGCCATAGCCAGCAATAAAAAAAACGCGAAGACACAACTGATGATCATGCCTGCTTCCATAATTCTTTGAATGCCCGAGAGTCGCGCCATATAAATAGTTTTCTTTTATTAATTGTTGTTAACACAAATACATAAGATACCAGTGCAGTACTGAAAATCCTAGTTTGCTAGTACCTTCCGCTCGCAAATTAAACAATAATGGGCAACGAATGTTATCTCAAGCTTATTTTGACTTGAGTTGACTCTTTAATCTCCTCCATAACCACATAAGTTCGGGACTCGCTGACCCCCGGTAAACGTAATAATGTATCGCCAAGCAGTTTTCGATAGCTAGACATATCGGCGACACGCGCCTTGAGTAAAAAGTCAAAATTGCCTGAAACAAGGTGACACTCCTGAATATCTTCATGTTTACGCACCGCAGTAGAAAATTCTTCAAATATATCGACTGATGTTTTTGTTAGGGTAATTTCTACGAAAACTAACATAGCCGCACCTAATAATGAGGGGTCAACACGAGCATGATAACCGGTGATATAACCTTGAACCTCTAACCTTTTTACTCTTTCTAAACAAGGACTTGCGCTCAGTCCGATTTTATTGGCAAGATCAGCATTGGTGATTCTTCCATTTTTTTGCAATTCAATAAGAATATTTCTATCTATCCTATCAAGGTGCTTAGGTGTTTTTATCAACATATTTTATACCGGGAAATAACTATTCTACAAAATTTTATACTTTTGTATGCTTGAATACAAAACAACTTACTTTAAATATTCGATTATACTTTTCCCGTTGAAATATCCCTACAATCGGAGTGTTAGTCATGTTGATCGGTGTACCAAAAGAAATTAAGAATCATGAATATAGAGTGGGTTTGACCCCAGCTGCGGTAAAAGAGTTTGTACACCATTCACACCAAGTATGGGTAGAAACGTTAGCGGGACATTCTATAGGTTTTACTGACGAGCAATATATCGCGGCTGGCGCTAAGATAATTGAGAAACCGGAAACTATTTTCGCCAAAGCCGATATGATAGTTAAGGTAAAAGAACCACAACCAAATGAATGTAAAATGTTACGTCCGGGTCAGACTTTATATACCTACCTGCATTTGGCTCCTGATCCTGTTCAAACTCAGTTATTAGTTGAATCTGGCGCAACTTGTATTGCTTATGAAACAGTTACTGATAATAGAAATACATTACCGCTATTGGCACCTATGAGTGAAGTAGCCGGAAGAATGTCAGTGCAAGCCGGTGCACATTATTTAGAAAAAGCCCAAGGTGGTAGCGGCACTTTATTAGGTGGTGTACCCGGTGTAGCTCCTGGTAAAGTAGTGGTTATAGGCGGTGGTGTTGTAGGATTAAACGCAGCTAAAATGGCAATGGGAATAGGCGCTGATGTAGCTATATTAGACCGTTCTTTGAATCGTTTGCGTGAACTAGATGATATTTTTGAAGGTAGACTAGCAACCGTTTTTTCGACCGCAGAAGCCATTGAATACTATTCTTCTAGAGCAGACTTAGTGATTGGCGCTGTACTAGTTCCGGGTGCTGCAGCACCTAAGCTGCTGAATCGTGAACATATCAAAAACATGAAACCTGGCTCAGTCGTAGTAGATGTGGCTATTGATCAAGGCGGATGTTTTGAAACCTCAAAAGCCACCACTCATCAGGACCCAGTCTATATCATAGACGAAGTGGTGCATTATTGTGTAGCCAATATGCCAGGCGGTGTGGCACGTACAGCAACTATGGCACTAAACAATGCCACATTACCTTTTGGACTGGCCTTAGCCAATAAAGGCCCTAAGCAAGCTATGTTGGATGACCCACATTTGTTGAACGGTCTGAATGTACATCAGGGTAAGGTTACTTACAAAGCTGTTGCAGACGCTTTAGGTAAAGAACTAAGTCTTGAATATATGGATGCTAAGACGGCGTTAGAAACTCTTTATTAAGTTAAAGTTTTATTAAGTGGAAGACTCTATTACATAATAGAGTTGTTGATCTCAATTAATGTATTGAGTGGGTCGGCTGATTGAGTAATCGGTCGACCTATTACTAAATAATTAGAGCCTGCCAGAATGGCTTGTTTGGGTGTCATCACACGTATTTGATCACCTTTAGTTGAGCCTTCAGGGCGAATGCCAGGTGTGATTAATTTAAAATCCTTTGTGTCGCTATATTGAGAAGCATCAGAGTTAGAAGAATTAGAGTTAGAGAAACTAGGGTTAGAAAAGCTAGATTTAAGTAACGTTGACTCTTGTGCCGAACAAACAACTCCATCTAAACCACAATCGTAAGTCAATTTAGCAAGCTTCAACACTTGCTGCTCTGGTGTAGAATTAATACCAATAGCCGTTAATTGTTGCTGATCCATGCTGGTCAAGACTGTAACAGCGATCAGAAGCGGCTTGTTAGCGGCATACTTATCAAGACTCTGTCTGGCATATTCCATCATTTTAGGGCCACCTGATGCATGCACATTAACCATCCATACCCCTAAGTCTGCAGCAGCTTGGCAAGCTTTAGCGACGGTATTGGGTATATCATGGAATTTTAAATCTAAGAAAACATCGTAGTGCTTATTCACAAGACTTGTCACAAAACTAGGCCCAAAGTGAGTGAACATTTCTTTGCCCACTTTTAGTCGGCACAGTTCTGGGTCGAGTTGCTCAACAAATGCATCAGCCTTATATATTTGATCAAAATCAAGTGCTACTACAATCTTTGGATCTTTTTTAATCATCGTCATACTACTCGCCGTCTAAGCCTTTAATTGGTTTAACCACACCCCATTTTCTGCATGATGGGCATAACCAGTGAATTTTGCTGCCAGCAAATCCACAACTATGACATTTATATTTGGGTCGCTGCTTTATTTGTTCTTCTACTAATTCTTTAAGCAATATTAGACTATTTGTCGATTGCTCATGGTCTTGTAAATCAATATACAACCCCATTAAGGTTTTGAAACCTTTCATAGTCGGATGTTTTTTCAATTGCTCTAACAACACTTGTGCTGCATTTTCTACTTTGCCGTCTTTTGCCATAAGCTTGACTTTAGCTAAGTAGGCAGTGGCACATTGCTGCCAATATTCATCTAACACTTTATTTAATTTCACATGGTCGTTTAATTGTTCAGCACATTCCTCGATTAAAGGCACCGCTTCACTTAACCAACTCAAATCACGGCTAGGAATTTGGCTTAAACAATCAATAGCATCATCAAACTTTTGTTGTTGCATGGCAATGTTACCTAGCAATAACCATGGGCGTACCGCCCTTTCATCGACGGCTATAGCCTTCTTAAGGTTAGTTTCAGCTTCTATTAAATTATTGTTTTTTATCTCAACAGTTGCATGTTCGCAGTAAAAATGTGCAACGCGAGTACATAACTCATCGCTGTCACCACCGGCACCGATCATTTGTTCGGCTAACTCGATAGCTCTTGGCCACTCTTTGGTAGTTTGATAAATATTGAACAACTGCACTTGCGCGTTCAGGAAGTGTTTTTGGCTGTTCAATAACTGTAGAAAAGCGTTTTCTGCACGTTCTAAAAAGCCAGCTAGAATGTAGTCACGACCCAATTCATATAGGGCTGATTCACGTTGTAATGCTGAAATTTGTTCTTTGCTGACCAAGTTTTGATGCACCCGAATAGCACGGTCAAGTTCACCTCGATGTCTGAAAAATTTTCCCATTGCTATATGTGTTTCAACCGTATCACTGTCCAAATCGATCATTTTGATGAGTGTATCAACAGCTTTATCTGGCTCATCAGAAAGCAGGAAGTTTAAACCTCTATAATAATGTTTGGCTAATATACTTGAATGTTTTTGTTGTGCTTGACGGGCACTGTTTCGCCCCATCACCCAACCATATCCAGCGGCAACTGGTAATAATAAAAACAGAAGTTCTAACATTATGAAACGTTGGTAGGCAGTGTGAGTTTTTTATTTTTACGTTCTAAACTGCTAATACGCCACTTTAATCTTATGATATAACCAATAATCAGCAACATTGAAAATATCACACCTAAAGAAAATATCACAGCCAATAACACTGACATACGCATTTCTGTCTCAGCCAATATAAAGTTGACTAATACGATATGACTATTCTGTGAACCAATAAGCTCAGCAACAACAAGCACTAATAATACGAATAGTAATAACAATAATCCTTTGATTTTCATTTAGTCCCCTTTGCGTTGTCTAATCTACAATAGTATTGATTGCTAAGATGGTGTCTGCAATAGCTTTGATTGCTCAATATAGTCTACAAATTAATTTGATATTGTATCAATCCTAACAAAAACGGCACCCTAATTGGAGTGCCGTTTTTAAAAATATTTCTAAAAAATCAATTAACTAAACTCTCATTGACCCTTTCTCGTAATTCTTTACCAGGTTTGAAATGTGGGACGTATTTACCGTCTAATTTCACAGTTTCACCGGTTTTAGGATTACGACCCACGCGTGGTGCGCGATAATGTAAAGAAAAACTACCAAAACCTCTGATTTCGATACGCTCACCTTTCTGCAAGGTTTGCGCCATCTGTTCTAGCATTTCTTTTATCGATGACTCTACATCCTTTGCTTGAACTTGACGCATTTTATCGGCCAGTCTTTCTATAAGTTCTGACTTAGTCATTGAGTAAACTCTCCCTTTATAAAAAAAACTACTAGTACCGATAATAAGCGCGTTAAATTATTTGTCAAAATATTTACTCCTCAAAATAACCAATACGCTTGTTAATGTCGTCAATTAGTCGCTTTTAGCAGCTTTAAATGCATCAGCAAAAGCGTTAGTGAAACCAGTATCTTCTTGTTGATTCACTTTATCTAACGCGTCTTTCTCATCTGCATGGTCTTTCGCCTTAACAGATAAGTTAACGATGCGATTCTTACGATCAACGCCCATAAACTTGGCTTCGATCTCAGTATCAACACTGACTACTGTAGTGGCATCTTCAACACGGTCACGCGCTAAATCAGCTACGCGGATATAACCTTCAACTTCTTCGCCAAGCTTAACGGTTACGCCTTTAGCGTCAACTGCAGTAACCATTCCAGTTACGATAGTACCTTTCTTAGTATCAATGATGTACTGATTGAACGGGTCTTCTTCAATCTGTTTAACACCTAAAGAAATGCGCTCGCGTTCTGGGTCAACCTGAAGTACAACAGCTGATATTTCATCACCTTTTTTGTACTCACGAACCGCTTCTTCGCCAGTTTTGTTCCAAGAGATGTCAGATAAGTGAACCAGACCATCTATGCCGCCATCAAGACCGATGAAGATACCGAAGTCAGTGATAGATTTGATTTTACCGCTAACTTTGTCGCCTTTGCTTTGTGCTTTGGCGAATTCTTCCCAAGGATTAGGAATACATTGCTTAAGACCAAGAGAGATACGACGTCGTTCTTCGTCAATTTCAAGCACCATAACTTCACATACATCGCCAAGGTTAACTACCTTAGATGGGTGAATGTTCTTGTTAGTCCAATCCATTTCTGAAACGTGAACTAAACCTTCAACGCCGTCTTCGATTTCTACGAAACAACCGTAATCAGTTAAGTTAGTCACTGCACCACTTAACTTGGCGCCTTCAGGATAACGGTTAGCAATTTCTTGCCAAGGATCGTTGCCCATCTGTTTCATACCAAGAGAAACACGAGATTTTTCTTTATCGAATTTCAATACTTTAACGTTGATTTCATCACCGACGTTAACGATTTCGCTTGGGTGCTTAACACGTTTCCATGCCATATCTGTGATGTGTAGAAGACCATCTACGCCACCTAAGTCAACAAACGCGCCGTAATCAGTTAGGTTCTTAACGATACCCTTAACTTCATGGCCTTCTTCAAGGTTGGCAAGAAGCGTATCACGCTCTGCACTGCTTTCTGCTTCGATAACAGCACGACGAGAAA
Organism: Flavobacteriales bacterium; assembly: GCA_051276225.1. GTDB lineage: Bacteria > Pseudomonadota > Gammaproteobacteria > Enterobacterales > Alteromonadaceae > Paraglaciecola. Next base: position 8,558 of record JBNMPD010000027.1, on the reverse strand, counting down.
CAACAACGTTATTACGTTTTGCATCTAGTTTGATAACTTTAAATTCTAATTCTTTGCCTTCAAGATGCGTTGTATCGCGAACTGGACGTACATCAACCAAAGAACCCGGTAAGAATGCGCGAACTGTGTTCACCTCAACCGTAAAGCCACCTTTAACTTTACCGTTAATAACACCTATGATGGTTTCTTTTTCAGTGTAAGCTTTTTCTAATTCTACCCAAGCTTCGTGGCGTTTCGCTTTCTCGCGAGATAAAATCGTTTCACCGAACCCATCTTCTATGGCATCCAAAGCAACATCGATCACATCACCTACAACAACATCAAGTTCGCCTTCGGCGTTTCTGAATTGTTCTACAGGGATGGCGCTTTCAGATTTAAGGCCAGCATCAACGAGTACTATATCTTTATCAATTGATACGATAGTACCTTTAACAATAGAGCCAGGACGGGTTTCAATTACTTTTAAACTTTCTTCAAATAGATCAGCAAAATTTTCAATCATAGTGTTTTAATATATATCTTTTTTGACATCCACGTTACAATCCAGTGAGCGCGGGGTTGTTATTCATAACCAAATCATCCTAACTTGGCAGGCTTTTTCTACTTAACTGTTTACTGAAATAGACTTCTCGGTTAATTTCTCTTCAATAAACATTTCTATCTTTTCAAGCACTTGTTCTATATTCAAATCGGTTGAATCAAGAATCAATGCGTCTTTAGCAGGTACTAAAGGGGCAATAGTTCGATTTGCATCTCGCTCATCACGCTCTTTTATGTCTTGCAAAAGGCGCAGCATGCTAACATCATGACCTTTGTTTTTCAACTGCTTATAACGTCTATCGGCACGTTCTTCTGCACTAGCAGTTAAAAATATTTTAACTTCAGCCTCGGGGAAAACAACTGTACCCATATCTCGCCCGTCAGCAACTAAACCAGGCGTTTGTTTAAAGCCTCTTTGACGTCTGAGCAACGCTTCTCGGATTGAAGGTAACGAAGCTATTTTTGATGCAGTAGCACCCACTTCTTCAGTGCGAATGGTATCGCTAACATCTTCACCTTCTAGGATAACTCTTACACCATCTTCCGTAGCTTCGAAGTTTACATCTAAACCTGATGCTAAAGGCAACAGCCCTGACTCGTCTTCGGCTGGAATTTGATGATGCAGTGAAGCAACAGCCAAAACTCGATAAATTGCGCCACTGTCTAGGAAGTGCCAACCCAGCTTTTTAGCTAACAAAGTACTAGCAGTACCTTTACCTGCTCCGCTTGGGCCGTCTATGGTGATGACAGGTTCTGTGTACATGCGCTCTCCTGAGCATAAGAAATCGGGCGCAATTATACGGATAGATGTTAGATAAGCAATGATACTAGGGTTACAATTTTTTAATCTTAACTCGGATGCATTAAGAACCGCACTCACTGAGTGTTTATAACCACACGCAGCGAGGGGCGAAACCCATCGAGTCTATTTCATTTACAAATAGTAGCGAATCTTTGAAAATAGTCAGGAAAAGTTTTAGCGGTGCAACTAGGATCATTTATAACAACAGCAGTATCGCTTAAGGCAACCAGTGAAAAACACATAGCAACACGATGATCGTTATAGGTATCAATTTCGGCATGTAGCAACTGCTTTGGAGGTGTAATGGTTATATAGTCATCACCCTCTTCTACTATTGCTCCTACTTTACGAAGCTCACAACTCATTGCCGCCAGACGATCCGTTTCTTTTACCCGCCAATTATATATATTTCTAATTGACGTAGTACCCGAAGCAAAAAGCGCCGTTGTAGCGATAGTCATGGCAGCATCAGGGATATGATTCATGTCTAAATCAATCGCTTTTAATGGTGCGCTGGTGACCTCAATAAAGTCATCTTGCCAATTAATTTTTGCACCCATTTGTTGCAGTACTTCGGCAAAACGAATATCACCCTGAATACTGTTTTTACCAATACCTGTGACTTTTACTGTCCCGCCTTTAATCGCTCCAGCGGCAAGGAAATAAGAGGCAGATGAAGCGTCACCTTCCACCATAAAGTGTCCTGGCGTTTGGTATTGTTGCTGGCCTTTTACCAGAAACTGTTGATAATTTTTATTTTCAACAACTATTCCAAACTGAGCCATAGTATGTAACGTAATATCGATATAAGGTTTAGACACTAAATCACCGCTAATGACAATAGTAGTATCTTGATCAAACAAAGGCGCACTCATCAGCAAGGCCGTAAGAAATTGGCTTGATACACTCCCGTCCACAGCGATGTTTCCACCTCGCAGATTATGGCCTTTTATCAATAAAGGAGGGTAACCATCATTTTTTAAATAATCTACATCTGCTCCAGCTTGGCGTAAAGAGTCAACTAAGGCACCGATTGGACGTTCCTCCATTCTAGGCTCACCTGTAAGCTCAAATTCCCCATGGCTACATGCCAGTGCTGCGCATAGTGGCCGCATAGCAGTACCAGCATTACCTAAAAATAAAGTGACCGCTTGCGAAACATTAAACACACCAGCGTTACCTGTTACCCAACACTGGGTTTTACATACAGATAAGCGATAACTGACATTCAACTTAGTGAGTGCATTAAGCATATGATGAATGTCTTCACTGTCTAACAAGTTAGTTAAATGAGTTTCACCACTGGCAAGGGCAGCAAGCAACAACGCTCGGTTAGACAAACTTTTAGATCCCGGTACATTTACCGTTCCATCAACCTTACTAATAGGCGAAAGATACAACTGTTCCATTATTTGTATTTCCTAGCGAAATTTCGCATAAACTCGGTGAGCGCGTTTACACCTTCGATTGGCATAGCGTTATAAATACTGGCGCGCATCCCACCTACGCTTCGATGGCCTTTAAGTGCAGTTAATCCCGCTTGTTCTGACTCTTTTACAAAAGCGGCGTCCAAGTCTGTGTTGGGGAGGTGAAAAGTTGGGTTCATTTTTGAACGAAAGTCAGGATGAACGTTATTTAAATAAAAGCCGCTTTCATCAATACATTTATATAAAAGTGTTGCTTTCTCAGTATTTTTTTCTGCAATGCCTTCGACCCCACCTTGCTCTTTGAGCCACTTAAATACCAAACCAGCTAAGTACCATGAATAAGTAGGTGGCGTATTGTACATAGAGTCGTAGTTAGCCATCGTTTGATAATGTAAAAAAGTGGGTGTTTCAGGCATCGCAAAATCTAATAGATCGTCCCTGACAATCACCACAGATAACCCAGATGGCCCAATATTTTTCTGGGCGCCAGCATAAATCACTCCAAATTTAGAGACATCTATTGGTTTGGACAAAATATTGGATGACATATCCACTACCAATGGCACATCACCACAATCTGGAATGTCATTGATCTCTATTCCTTCTATTGTTTCATTTGAACAATAATGGAAATAGGCACTTTTTTGATTAACTTGTGCAGCACTGATGCTCGGGACAGTGCTTAAACCGTCTTGCATTATTATATCGCCCACCACATTTGTTTTCAAAAATTTGCTAGCTTCTTTTAATGCGCCTTGAGACCAAGAGCCACTCATTAAAAAATCCACTGAATCGCCTTTACCATGCAAATTCATCGGTACTGCAGAAAACTGCCCTCGCCCGCCCCCCTGTGCAAACAATACTTTATAGTTGTCAGGTATTGAGAGTAATTCTCTCAAGTCCTGCTCTGCCGTTTCAGCCATCGCAATATACTCTTTGCTACGATGGCTAATTTCCATCACAGAACGGCCCATGGATTGCCAATCTAAAAACTCTGCTTGTGCTTGTTGCATTACGGCTACTGGTAACATGGCGGGACCGGCACAGAAGTTGTAAATTTTTGTCATTTTTCTACCAAAAAAAACGAGCGGCATTAGCCACTCGTTATTGTTTCTAATTTACCAGTATTAATACCTATAAATCAGTTAGTTTCCATATCTTTCAATATAAAGATTAGGACTCTCTTATTCGTCTTCGTTATCTTGAGTGTCGTCGTCAGGGGTGTTATCAGTGCCGTCATCAATGTTTTCATCGACAACTGCTTCAATCAAACCAGACTCTTCACCCTCAATCAACTCGATTTCAAGTTCTTCGATTTCGTCGATACGTTGTAAACCAACAACATGCTCACCTTCAATGGTACGTATTAAGCGCACACCTTGAGTATTACGACCAACAGTAGAAACTTCTTCAACACGGGTTCGTACAAGTGTACCTTTGTCACTGATAAGCATAATTTCATCACTATCATTAACTTGAACGGCACCCACTACTTTACCGTTACGTTCAGATACTTTGATAGATACCACACCCTGTGTCGCTCGACTCTTTGCAGGGTAATCTGCAACAGGGGTGCGTTTACCGAAGCCATTTTCAGTGGCGGTCAAAATAGCACCATCACCTTTAGGTACAATCAACGAAATTACTTTCTGCCCATCCTTTAAGCGAATACCACGTACACCTGTAGCGGTTCTACCCATAGGACGTAAAGCCAGTAACTCTTCGCCCGTTTCAGGATCAAGTTTGACATTCCCAGTTTCAGCTTCACGTTGTTTTTCATTAAAACGTACAACTTTTCCAGCGTCTGAGAACAACATAATATCGTCATCCCCGTTGGTGATATCTACACCGATTAACTCATCACCCTCATTCAAGTTAACCGCAATAATGCCGTTGGCTCTTGGACGGGAGTATGAGGTTAATGCCGTTTTCTTAACTGTACCGTTAGCTGTCGCCATCAATACATATTTACCTTCTTCAAACTCTTGAATAGGTAAAATAGCAGTAATACGTTCATTTTCTTCTAGGGGAAGAATGTTAACGATTGGGCGACCACGTGCATTTCTGCTGGCAAGAGGTAATTGATATACTTTCAACCAATATAAACGTCCACGGGTCGAGAAACATAAAATGTGATCATGTGTATTAGCTACCAGTAACTTTTCAACAAAATCTTCATTTTTCATCTTAGTTGCTGATTTACCACGGCCACCACGTCGCTGCGATTCATAATCATTTAATTTTTGATATTTGACATAACCTTCACGAGATAAAGTGACTACCACTTCTTCTCGCTCAATTAAATCTTCAATATCAATATCATGTGATGCGGCCGTAATAACGGTACGGCGAGCATCGCCATATTCATCACGGATCGCTTCAAGCTCTTCACGAATAATTTCCATCAAACGTTCAGGGCTGTTTAATATGTGCAATAACTCAGCAATAAAATCAAGCAATTCTTTGTATTCAGACAATATCTTGTCGTGTTCCAAACCTGTTAGCTTATTCAAACGCAAGTCAAGAATAGCTTGTGCTTGTTGCTCGGTTAGATAATACAATCCATCACGAATACCATACTCTGGCTCTAACCAATCGGGTCGAGCTGCATCGTTACCTGAACGTTCAAGCATTTCAGCAACATCACCCAAAGACCAACCTTGTGCGGTTAAAGATACTTTAGCCTCAGCGGGACTTTTTGATGCTTTGATCATGGCAATGATAGGGTCGATATTAACCAGTGCTATTGCCAAACCTTCTAAGATATGGGCACGCTCACGGGCCTTTTTCAGCTCGAAAACTGTGCGTCGTGTGACAACCTCGCGGCGGTGTAATATAAACGCTTTAAGGATATCCATCAGATTGAAAATTTTAGGCTGAGTTTTATCTAACGCCACCATATTGATACCAAATACAGTCTGTAATTGGGTTTGTGAATAAAGGTGGTTTAAGAGTACTTCTGCAGATTCGTTACGTTTTACTTCAACAACAATACGCATCCCGTCTTTATCAGACTCATCACGCAGGGCAGAAATACCTTCAATTTTTTTCTCTTTAACCAAGTCGGCAATCTTTTCAATCAAGCGTGCTTTGTTCACTTGATAAGGTATTTCGTGAACAATGATGGTTTCTTTGCCGTTATCTTCAGTTTCAATTTCAGCACGGGCGCGCATGTATATTTTGCCACGACCAGTGCGGTAAGCTTCTTCTATACCTTTTCTACCACTTATAAATGCGGCAGTAGGGAAGTCAGGCCCTGGAATATGTTCAATTAATTCTTCGATAGTGATGTCAGGATTATTAACCATGGCGATACAGCCGTTCACTACTTCAGTGAGGTTGTGTGGCGGTATGTTGGTCGCCATACCTACTGCAATGCCTGAAGAACCATTGATCAACAAGTTAGGAACTCTTGTTGGCAAAACGTTAGGAATGAATTCCGATTCGTCGTAGTTGGGTACAAAATCAACGGTTTCTTTTTCTAAATCAGCCAATAACTCATGCGCTATTTTTGACATACGAATTTCGGTGTAACGCATGGCCGCAGCTGAGTCACCATCGACCGAACCAAAGTTACCTTGGCCATCGACCAGCATATACCTGAGCGAGAAAGGCTGAGCCATACGAACGATAGCTTCGTAAACGGCTGAATCGCCATGGGGATGATACTTACCTATTACGTCACCTACCACACGGGCAGACTTTTTGTAGGGTTTGTTAAAATCGTTTTTCAATTCGTTCATGGCGAATAAAATCCGGCGGTGAACCGGCTTTAAGCCATCTCGAACATCAGGCAGCGCCCTGCCAACAATAACGCTCATCGCATAGTCGAGATAAGAGTTTTTAAGTTCTTCTTCTATGTTAATTGGAAGAATTTCATGGGCGTGTTCAGTCATATACAGCCTTGTCCCTAGTCGTTATTATTAGAATACTAGTCAAGTAAAATTCGTTTGTTCAATTTTAAGCTAGGACTTAAAATTAGGTTTACGTTTTCACCTAAATTTATTTTATTTTCAACCTAGTGATTCTATCACCTACACATTAAAATGAATAGACGGAAGTCGCGCCAATAGTGAGTAATCAGCTAGTGAATTAACATATCTACGATTTTATTTGCTCAGATAGTAGATTAAGATAGCTATAGTTTAAGTAAAAATGATAATCAGGACAAATGTGCAATATGCAAAAAAAGCAAAATGTCGACCATAACGAAATCCAAAAATTTTCTGAGTTAGCCTCTAGGTGGTGGGATCTTTCTGGTGAATTCAAACCATTACACCAAATCAATCCCTTAAGAACAGATTATATACATCAACATTGTGACGGTTTAGCAACTAAAAAAGTATTAGATGTGGGTTGTGGTGGCGGCATTCTAGCTGAAAGCATGGCACGTCATGGTGCAGAGGTAACGGGTATTGACATGGGCGAAGCGCCCCTAGAAATAGCGCGTTTACACGGTTTAGAGTCAGGTTTAACGGTCAATTACCAACAGACTACGGCTGAAGAATTTGCCGATAAACATCAAGCTCAGTTTGATGTGGTCACCTGCATGGAGATGTTAGAACACGTCCCTGATCCTAGTTCTGTGGTTAATGCCTGTTATCGGTTAGTTAAACCCGGCGGGCATGTGTTTTTCTCTACCTTAAATAGGAACATTAAGTCTTACTTAATGGCCATAGTTGGCGCTGAATACATAATGGGTTTGGTCCCTAAAGGCACTCATCAACACGACAAGTTTATTAAACCTTCAGAACTCATATCTTGGATTGACGACACATCATTAGTGGTGCAAAGAATGATTGGGTTGCATATGAATCCCATTAATCAAGAATATTATTTGTCAAATCAGAACGTTGACGTTAATTATATAATCCATTGCCAGAATAGTGATTCTTAGATGTTAAAAAAACCCAATGCAATATTGTTTGACCTTGATGGCACACTACTAGACACAGCCAGAGACTTAGGAAATGCGCTGAATCAAATTCTCAGCACATTAAAACGCCCCACTGTAGCGTATGAAGTTTATCGCAACATTGCTTCCGATGGCGCTAGAGGCATGCTTGAATTAGGTTTTGGAGAAGATCTCAAAAACTATGATTTTACTAATTTACGTCAGCAATTTTTGGATTATTATGAAAACAACATTTGTGTAGATACTGATTATTTTGTTGGCGTTGAAAACTTATTGTTAGCGCTGAATCGAAATAATGTTCCATGGGGCATAGTCACCAATAAACCAGAGTTTTTAACGTTGCAATTAGTGACTTCATTTCCCTTGTTACAAAATTGTGCAGTGATTATTAGCGGGGACACTCTAAACGAAAGAAAACCTCACCCCTTACCTTTGTTGTATGCAGAGGAAAAACTTGCCCTTGCCTCACCTAATACATGGTATGTAGGTGATGCAGAAAGAGATATCCAAGCGGCTAATGCTGCCAATATGATCAGTGTGGTTGCAGAATATGGTTATATTTCAGATATACAACAAACGAACAACTGGAATGCACACCTCAGCATTCATAACCCTATCGATTTGTTGGCTTATTTTTAAGCTAACAAATCTAAGCCAATTTATGCACAAACACGACATCTAGTGTTCATTGTCTATTTTTAACCCTATATATCGATAAATGAACATTCACGTTTTTTTACTTTTAAAAAAATCACAAAAAAAATCACTCTTATTTTCTTCTTGCATTCCTAATAAGCGAAACTCAAAAGGCGCTTTTAGGTGAGTCACTACTAACCTTTTAGTTACTGCACCACGATTGCACACAAAACCACCA
>JBNMPD010000026.1:0-22283 GCA_051276225.1 Flavobacteriales bacterium | reverse complement strand
GCTCAATTGGTGTAGGTTACTTTATGTATGGCAAAAAACGTGCAAATCTAATTATTCGATATACTGGCGTAGCACTTATCCTCTTTCCATATTTTATTGATACTTCATTTCTTCTAGCCTTATTGGGATTAATACTGATGGCTTTACCAAAACTGCTGATGCGGTATATGTGAAATCTGAGTAATTTGCCGTCACATTATTATAGATTAATCGTAATGAAGTTAAACATACTCTCCCTCGAACACCTTTAACGGTGTCACTACTGACCACAGTGTTTCAGCTATACATGTTTATTATTTCGGTGCGAGATTAAAATTTATGAAAGCTGTGTACGCCCTACTTTTAAGTTTTTTAACGCCTGTTTTTTTAGGGAATTTATACCTTTATTGTGGTTCATACAATTCTCAGATAATGCTCAAAAAACGCTCAAATACTACGCCATAATTCTTCATTTACAGCTTCACAATCGAACTTCGAGCAACTTTTATTATTCTTTCAAAACAAATTTACAAAAACTGATAGTATGCGCGCGCTAACCATTTAGTATCGACCAGTGCGTCCTCGATATGAGTAATGGTTTAATCCATCTTAATTTTTACAGGTAATATAATGTCAGAACAACCAAGCAGAAACAGACGTCTTCAGAAAAAAATGTATTTGGGTGAGTGGGCTATCTTAGGCTTTGAGTTTAGTTTTAAGTTAACTGAAGCATCCGAAGCAGAATATGAGCTTTTTTTTAATAGCCTTGAAGAATTAGTTAATAACAAAGATCTTTACATCAGTCTTCATAATGATAGTGAGTCATTCGAAGGTTCGGTCACATCTGCAGACCGTTATGGCAACGCCACAGAAGACGATAGAGCCTCTATTGAAGCGCTTCTTAACAATAATGCCATCGTCAGTGAAGTTAAAGTGGGTGCTTTGGTGGATGCATTTTACGAAATGTAACGATCGCAGAATAGGTTTCAAATTATCTTATGGCAGTCAAATGATTAAAAATAGATAATCTTAGCAAATACAAGCTCGTAGCATACCTATTTACCCGTTTTTGAGTGAATAGGTACGCTTTTTTATGAGCACACAACCTGATAAGCCCAAAGCCTGTCTTCATTGACTTCACTTTGAGCTCACATTGAGCTCATTTCAGTTTCAAGAATCAATTCAACCTGCCCCACAATAGCCAAAAATCTTAGTATTTTAATAACTCTTTAATGCCCCAAATTTATTTTTAATCCTTAATCTAGCTTATTTATACTCATATAAAAGCGTTTATATCCCTCAGTCATTGCACGAGCGCAGTCACCTGGTGTATTGGAATCTTTATCGCAAGGGCCATTCATCACTTCTGGCATATTAGTTTCTACCCATTGTTTAGCCTCGAAATAAATAGGCTGATCGTTAGAACTGGTATCAATCGACATGATATGGCTATTCTCAAAAGTTAAATGGAAAGTGTCTGTCACATTAAAACCGGTTTGCAGTGCCTGCACTGGATCGTCCTGAACAGTAATAGAGCACAGGATGACTGATGGGGAATCGAGTCGACAGGGTTGGCGTTGAAGCACTTTATAATTTCCGCCTTCAGCCCATCTTTGATATCGGCGAATATTATCTGAGGTGTCGCTGGCTTTATTTAAATAAGGGGTTAACAAAGAAGAGTCGAATGAGTAGAAAGCATCAATAAAACCTTCCGCAACAATGAGACTTTTCATTATTGCTGCCTGTTCTTCTGAAGAGGATACCAGGACTTCTGCTGCCGGTGCTTCTGCTGCCGATAATTGGCCGCTATTAAGTAACATGAAAATAACCGTAAGGGCTTTATTCCACCTCATTAAATTTATTTTTATATTAGTTTTCATTGAGATTAATACTTAGTAAGTTTGTCATTGCATACAAATGCCATTTTATACTGCTCTAAAATACTCAGGGCTTTCCCCGTGCCTGCACCAATCTTTTCTATATCCTCGCGCCCAGAGTAGGTACCAAATATTCTATCCCAGATAATGATAGTACAACCAAAATTCGAATCACTGCTATCTCTATCATAAGAGTGATGTAAATGATGCTGCTCAGCAGTCGTAAAATAAAGACCATAAAAACCTGAACGAAGTGGCAAATTCGAGTGATTTAAATAAGCGCTCATAAAGTTAAATGCGCCTGATACAGCAATGACGGCGTCACTTGCACCTGCTATTGCAAGAATAATTGGCGATCCGACCATTAACGCTAAAAACTCTAAAGGATGTGTGCGATCACTGCGAGCTGCGCCCATTTTTGTTATATGGTGATGAGTCGCATGAATACGCCACCAAAATAAGAATTTGTGTTGCATCCGATGTAGCCAATAATAAATAAACTCAATTAAGGTACGTAAAATAATCGCTACTAATATAAGTCCTAGCAGTGATTCAGGTTTAAGCTCGAAATTCAATGGAGAGACATCTCTGAGCCCTTTTAACCCCTCACTAATAGGCGTTTTATAATAGTTAGAATAAAAAGGTACCCATATTAATCCCGAAGTTGCTAACCAAAAAGCATCCTCTGCAAACTCTTTTGGAGTCAAAATCCAATCTTGGCGTTTTGTCCAAATACGTTCAGCAATAAGAATCAAGGGTAAGGGTAGAATAATCATAATGACAGTGAAAAATTCAGCATCGAACCACTGATATACATAAGCAGAAGCAACAGCAAACATCGTTCCTAAAACTAATATAGGTTGTGGCAAACTAAGTAAAAATAACGTTTTTTTATTTTGTGATTTAGACAATGCAGATGTGTCTTTACGCGCTTGACTGGGGGCTGTTGGTGTTACTTGTTCATTCATTTTTTTTCACTCGCTAAAATATATCAAGACTGATATCAGCTAGTGTGAACAGATAAAAACGACCAAATTACAAAAACGCCACTAAACACTTAAGGTCACATCTGATACAACCTACACGGGGCAGATAGAAATTTAAAACACTCAAATAATAATACATAACTGCTGCACAAACTCATTTTTATTTATATGTTATTGAAGTACTCAAAATTATAATGGCAAGTGGGATATAAGGATTTAATTTATCAGCACCAATGGATTGGGCAAATTATGTTAAGCAACGTTGGGTGAATGCCAATAAAGAATGTTTTAGTCCTCTCATAATTGATGAGACGACTAAAACATCTACAAACTGTAACACCGAGTTGATTCAATCAGCCGCTTTGTTCTGCACAATATGATTTTCTGCCATTAACTTCTTTAAATTTGGTAATGCGGCAATAGTTGCGTCACGGATCTGACCCGCGTCATACTGGATACTTTCGCTTACATCGGCCATTACACTCCTCATTCGCTGGGCAGGATCAAGACGAGCGGTATTCAGGAAGTTCATGATTGCCGGGTTCTTCGACCAAAGCATTCGGTTCATCACATTACCCAGCATCGCCTGTGGGTAATCTGCAGGGGTATCCGTCATTTGTATCGGCATGACGAGGGCGTTCTTTTCCTCATTGGTGTCGAACGTTGCCTCGATAAATCCGGCAATTGCCGCGCTGAGTGAGACCAAGGGTACTTGTAAAATTGCAGGTATTATACGGTCACCCTCCCATATTGGTGATACTGCTGCGCGTTTTGCAGCGGTTGCGGTACAATCAATGAATAACGAATCAGTTGGTACTTCGGCGTCGCCGTCCACTCCGTGTAAAATCCCCGGTTCAATTAAGCTAACACGTCCGATTTTAATCACATCTTCGATTTGTCGTAGTAAATCGACTTCGCCCTGAGAGATGGTCGGATAATGAAACTTGCTTGGCAGACTACTCTGGTCAAGCCGGAACATATGACCATGTTTTTCTAGATGCAGGAAGATTTCGTCGCCGCTAGTTGCCGTTGCGCCAATGCGCATTTGTTCTAGCTGCCAGCCAATACTGTTCACGGCAAATTTTGAACCAGGCTGGGTTGAGGCACGGTTTATCAACCATGTTTCACGCGGTCGAACCCAGCTTATACTGGACGCTTCAACACCCATATTCAAAAGCCAAACACCGACATCCATAGCGGTCTTTCCTCCGCCCATTATGACGTAATGCCCAGGTATCTTGGCATCGGTGAGCCACGCTTCGGGTAGTTTGCCCGGGGTGGTTAAACGCACGCCATCAGCGATTTCAAATTTGCGTTTGTGAGTGGCGGGAACAGACGCAGTCCAGACACTACCATCGACCAGTTTTCGACGCACATTTACGCGGGTCTTCTTACCAGAAATGCTTGACACAATGGTATGTTCGCCGTCAACGCCTTCTTGATACTTCGACATAGGATAATAACTAACGCGCCCGCTAGGAATAAAACGTTGTTGCATCGCTTGCTCAAAATAACTTAGTACTTGTGTTCCCGTAGCAAGCTTATAAAAACCTTTGTTAGGGCCATCCGTGTCCATAAGATCATCGCCAAAGTTCATCGAATTGAGCCCGTAGGTCGCGCTAGGCTGATGCAGCGTCACAAATGGATAAGCAACATTCCAATGCCCACCAGGCCTGGGATGCTGATCTACAAAAGTGATATGCCCGTCACCATATTCAAGCAACGAATCCGCAAAAGATAAACCAAGTGCGCCCGCGCCAACAATCAAATAATCAGTGTCAATCTCATGCATAAACGTTTTCCAATTTTTATATATCTAAATACAACAAGAATAAACGCTATTCCTTATCTATACAACAGACCTAGATTGAGTGATTTTCGGTCTATGTAACTGATGTTAATTAATATTTAGTTTTGAGGGTATGTAAAATAGTGTCTTCAGCTAAATGAGCACTGCTAGGCTTTAAGTTTAGCTTTAAATTAATCCAAACATTAGAGCAGAACATCAAAAAAAATTAAAAGCCCCGAATAATTCGAAGGCTCTGCCACATCCGCATATTGTAATGGCGACACCACAGAATTAACTCTTCTATCGAAACACTTCTGAAGCGTCATGGTATCGACAGTGAGCTTAAAAAGTAACAGCGCTTCTAAGTAAAGCGCTCAGTCTGCATTTGCAAGCGTCAACTTGGACCTACGTCAGTCTAAAAGAATTGTGGTCCAGTTCTGCTCTTTTACATATTTTTAAACTCGCCTAAATAACACAACAGATCTCCATTTATCATATGCCAAGTTTTTTATTACTTAGAATCGCGATATTGCAGTACTGATGCACCAATGGATTCAAGTCAGTGTGGGTTGCTACTAATACTAGCTGCCATCTTCTCGTTGCGAGCTTCAGCTTCAGCCCAGTCTTTGGGTAAGGTTTTAGCAGCCCAAAAGAAGGCAATGATGGAGATGATATAAGGGACAATCAATGAAGTAATCGATAAGCGTAACGCATGCACCTCGCCATACTGTTCTGTTAACGCAGAGCTTGCTAAACCAATATAAGTAGGGCCTCCACCAAGGGCTATAAGATTCAAAATCAAAAAGAATAATGCCGTCGACATTGCTCGCATATTAATCGGGGCCAGTGTTTGTGCCGCAGCAAAACTTGGGCCCAGATATACGCCCGCCGAAATAAGATATATAGTAATCAGCGTTAAGTGAAGATATATGTTTTGCACCCAAAATGCGCCAATCAGAGCAGGAACACCTACTATCAGCACGGCGCCGGGCAACCAACCGTAAGCACTAATATTCTTTTTAGCTAATTTTTCGGTGATTACAGCGCCATAATAGGTGCCTGCACCATAACCAACAAGATGAACCAGGCCAAGCATTAACATCAACCAACGAAACTTGCCGTTGCCAACACCAGGCGCATATTCTGGAAGAAAGCGAACAATATAATCGACTCCCCAGTTAGCCACGGCATAACCTCCAAAACTGACCCACGCAATGCCCATACACATAGCCCACCAACTAGGAATTTTAGCCAAGGTTTTTATAGATTCACCAATGCTAACAGGCTCTAGAATAATGTTATCACCTTCCATTTGGCCACGTTTGGGTTCACGTACCACCAGCGCAATAATTAACGCTAGAACAACCCCAGCGACACCCAGAGCAATAAGAGTGCCTCGCCAACCGAGAGTTTCAACCAAAATACCCGCTAAAATATATGAAAATGCGATACCAATCGGAATGCCTAGCGAATAGATACCCAGCGCACTTGCGCGTTTCTCTTTTGGATATAAGTCTGAAATGATAGAGTGCGATGGTGGCGAACCACCTGCTTCGCCAATACCAACACCTGTTCTGGCAATAAGCATGCTTGTAAAACTATTAGCCATGCCTGTGAACGCCGTAAATAAACTCCAGAAAAAAACCGAAATACTGATGATCTTGGTACGACTATAACGGTCAGCCAACCAAGCTATTGGGATGCCTACAGTGGTGTAGAGTAAAGCGAAACCAAAGCCTTTGAGAAGACCTAATTGCCAGTCTTCAAAACCAAGGTCGGCCTTGATGCTTGGAGATAAAGCGCCCATAATTTGGCGGTCAATAAAACTAAATATGTAGGCTAACGTGAGTAGCCATAATACAAACGTGCGGTAGTTGCTGGTCTCGGCCATCTTTGGTTGGCTCATACAATATCCTTAGCTTTTGGTCTGTTTAACAGACACTTTTATTTTGAGTTATAATTATTTTTAAGCTTTCGTGCGCCTTTTCTTTGCTTCAGAAGATTAAACGCTATCCGTGATCTATTCAATGGCCTTGAATGCAGGAAATATTGACTTGTCCACTCCACAAACTGACAATGGGTTGTTTGTTAAGAAAACCTCTGACAACCTAATCATTGATTAATTATATTAAAAGGTGAGTTTAAAATCTAACTACAATAAATTATTTAGTAAATAACAGTTATACTTTTCGCCCACAGACTAAAGTGAATATTATTTTAACGCGGTAATTTTCATACCTTCACTTTGTACCATCTAAATTTAATATTTCACATGTTATTTTGCTGATACTTTTTAAGAAAATAAAAAATTGACATTCCTTCTCAAGCAAACTTACGGCAAGCGCCATACCTTTTAATAACACCCTGTTATACACCTGACAACCTCAATTTCACTGGTTTTAGTCAATAGATATAACGCATGAGAGACACCATTAATCGTTACTGAATTTAAGGTACAAAAACAATGCCACTTCTATGAACTATATTAGGCGCTAGTGACATAATTAGAAAAACAGGTCTCATCAAACCACCCTAATATATTCACAATTAAAGATTCGTTGGAGATGGTCAATGTTAAACTTATGTTCATGGTGCAGTTACATATAAAACAGATGCTTATGTCAGCAGCCCAATTTTAAGCTATCAATCGGTTACCCTTATTTTTTTGTTGACGGGAGCTCTTTAGTTACCCAGCTTTTATAGGCGTTACTGCCACCCTCACTTTTAAGAATACCCATGTTGAAAATCCAACCTTTTCACCAACAAACACAATTAAATTTGATGTAAATGTTTTTTCCTCCTTCTCCTTTTCCTCTGTGGTTAAATTTTCTTTGTTTTTTACTGTTTAACATGAAGCTCGTAATAACCTGCTTAAAAATTATAACGAAAACCTATAGTGGCAGTTGTCACTGTTAAGTCATCTTGTCCTTTAATGTATTCTATTTCAGCACGCACCATCGAGTGGACACCAACAAAATAGTCAAAACCTAAGCCTATGACTCCTGCAACACCACTTTCATCATAATCACATATTGTTGCAGCACCAAAATCAGCAATAGCCAATACATTGGTTTGACCAAACTCGCACTCTTTCACACCAGTTAAAAGTTGTTGACCACGGATATCAGTTTTGAGCACACCTAGGCGATAAAATAACTCGCCAACTCTGCTAGATGCTTTGCCGAGAAAGGCTAAGAATAATGCATCACCTTGTTGTACGTTTTCACCATTATTCACATTTGCCGCAGTCGGTAGTGCTGTGATATACAATTTATCATGGATTAATTGTTGGTAACCCGCTTCAACATACCACTGTGGATCGAACTGATAACCAATAGCCAATTTATAGCCCAAACCTTTGTTTGACTCTTGAGTAAACTCTAAATCTGAATAACCAATTGAAAATATAGTGTAATATTTTTCTGATGCTAAAGTTTGAAAACTAACCATCATATTTATTACTAATACACTTACTACCAGTAAACCAATCTTCTTTTTTGACACGCTTAAATCCACCTTACATACTGTTTATAATACAATACTACATTAATGTTATGCTGCAAAAGAGTACAAACTTATATCTTGATACGGTTGTATGAATCGGCGTAATTTCGCGTAACTAAGTTTTGGTGTATTAATGTAATAGATTTGCTTATTTGCTTAATTGCAGATGACAAATTGCGATTCTCTTTGACCCTGTTTATCATAGATGTCAGTAAATTTAATTCTGGAGTATTTTTTGTTCAAGTATCTTTTTTTTAAAGTCCTAGTCATTAGCTGGTTTGTCAGCGCATGTGCCAGTAACACGCCCAATATAATGACAGATGAAAAATTTGATTCTCGGTTAACTGATATAGGAAGAACTGAATTTGTTTATGGTATTTCATGGCAAAACACGTCTCAAGAGTCATTAATACGTGATGGTCGTACACAAATAAAACGACCTAGACCTGACGATGTTTTTGCACAAGACAGACCTGACAGATTAGCAATGCAAGCAAACAAACAAACAAAACTCGACTTGGAAGACCAAGCAGCACAAGCCTTAGAACAAAGATTAAAAAAAGAACAGCTTTGTGCTAAAGGTTATAAGATCAGTAATGTGATCTGGAAAGCCGACAGTATCCGCTTACTCGGATATTGTTTTTAGTTTAATCAGCCCAAATTTGGGCAATAGACCGAATAAAATGAGACAAATAATGAAAAGTATTAAAACTCGCGCAGCTGTTGCTTGGGCTGCAGGTGAACCACTAAAAATTGAAGAAGTTGATTTAGCACCACCACAAAAAGGTGAAGTATTAGTCAGAATAGTCGCAACCGGCGTTTGCCATACTGATGCTTATACATTGTCTGGTGATGATCCAGAAGGATTATTTCCCGCAATTTTAGGCCATGAAGGTGCCGGTATTGTAGAATCAATTGGTGAAGGCGTCACACTAGTGGAAGTGGGCGATCATGTTATTCCTTTGTACACTCCTGAATGTGGAAAATGCACATACTGCCTGTCAGGTAAAACAAATTTATGCCAAGCAATACGCAGCACACAAGGTAAAGGGGTGATGCCAGATGGTACCAGCCGTTTTTCTATTAATGGTCAGCCAATTTATCATTATATGGGTACTTCTACATTTGCTGAACATACAGTGATCCCCGAGATTGCTTTAGCCAAAATCCCTAAAGACGCACCACTTGAGAAAGTCTGTTTGTTGGGCTGTGGTGTTACAACCGGAATGGGCGCAGTGACCAATGCAGCTAAAGTTCAACCAGGTGACACTGTTGCGGTATTTGGTCTAGGCGGAATTGGACTTTCGGTGTTGATAGGCGCAAAAATGGCTAATGCTGGGCGAATTATTGCTATCGATATCAATGAAGATAAGTTTGAAATCGCCAAACAGCTAGGCGCGACAGATGTCATAAATCCTAAAGACTTCGACAAACCCATTCAGGAAGTCATAGTCGATATGACTGAAGGGGGCGTAGATTATTCCTTTGAATGTATCGGTAACGTTAACGTGATGCGCTCGGCGTTAGAGTGTTGTCATAAAGGCTGGGGCGAGTCTATTATTATCGGTGTGGCCGGTGCTGGGAAAGAAATATCCACCCGACCATTCCAACTAGTTACCGGAAGAGTCTGGCGTGGCACTGCCTTTGGTGGAGTAAAAGGTCGCAGTCAATTGCCTGACTACGTGCAACGATATATGGACGGCGAGTTCGAGTTAGATACATTTATCACGCATACCATGCCATTAGAAGATATCAATTCTGCCTTTGATTTGATGCATGAAGGCAAGTCTATTCGCACAGTGGTACATTTCTGATGGTAAGTGAAAGTGCGGATGCAGATGCAGATAATAGTACAATCGGATTAGCAGAACTTAGTGCGAATAAGTGTTTTGGTGGATGGCAAAAGCGTTACAGTCACAAATCAAATTCACTAAAATGCGAGATGCAATTTAGCGTATTTATTCCTCCAATTACCGAACCAGACACAAAACTTCCGGTGCTATATTGGTTGAGTGGCTTGACTTGTACTGACGAAAACTTTGCTGTAAAAGCAGGGGCACAGAGGATAGCGGCACAACTCGGTATCATGCTGGTTATGCCTGACACCAGTCCTAGAGGGGACCACATACCTGACGCTGCAGACGCCGCGTATGACTTAGGCTTGGGTGCAGGATTTTACCTTAATGCTACACAAGAGCCGTGGCATGAGCATTATCAAATGTACGACTATGTTGTTGAAGAGTTACCCGCTGTGATCAATAAACAGTTTAAGGTAAAGGCTAAATCAGCCATAGCCGGGCATTCAATGGGTGGCCATGGTGCGTTAACCATTGCGTTATCCAACATGAAAAAATATTGCTCGGTATCGGCATTTGCGCCTATTGTAAATCCATCAGATTGCCAATGGGGCCAGAAAGCCTTTAATCACTACTTAGGTGATAACCCAAAAAATTGGGAAGCTTACGATAGCTGCATGTTAATGCGCCAACAGGGAGAGTTTCTGCATATTCCCATGTTGGTTGATCAAGGTTTAGATGATAACTTTTATCTTACCCAAAAACTCACTAAACCATTAGAAGAAATAGCATTAGAAATAGGTTATGACGCTGAGTTTCGTTATCACCCGGGTTATGACCACAGTTACTTTTTCATCGCCAGCTATATTGAGGAGCATCTAAGGTTTCACGCTAAATATCTGTAACGTCAATTCTATTTTTTGAATCTACGGGTTTAACCGCCACTATCACAAAGAAAAATCATTCGCTTTTCTCTGTGATAGTGATTAAAAGTTCATAATGATTTTGTTATTTTACTCTTAACGGCTAATATAAAAATATTTAAGCTTTATTTAGACAGCTTCTCACAGCGAGTAATTAAAAATAATATTCTAAACTAAATTGAACGTAGTCGTCTCTACGCAATAGATAGCTTGGTTCTGCAGGTTCATCGCTAGAAAAAAGCCATGCATCTAATCGCCACTTCCAGTGATCGTTTATGCGACTAGAGGCTTCGATAAATCCCGATCTAACATTTGAGTAATCAAGATCTTGCACCAAACCTGCCAGTATTTGAGTGCCGTCAATATCATTAAACACTAGCCTACTGCCCAGCATCAAATCGTTTTGCGCAACAACATTCGTAGGGTTTTCGCGACCATCATATTGATATTCCATTAACCAATTTACATCATAAATACTGTCGAATAAGCCAACAAAAGAATATTCAAAGCCTCCTACAAACGCAGTAAAGTCCTGTTCCATAACCCTGCGTTGAATACCCTCAAATTTGATTGTCCAGCCGCCCATCAAGGCCAAAATATCTATTCCGGCTTGCTGGATCTGCGGATAAAATGGCCGCAAACTTGGCTCTAATAATTCATTTGTGGTCAAAACAAAATCTGGCTCTCTAGAGGTACCATCAAAATATGATAAACCCACTTCCCAGTCACCTAGTGAATGTTGCCACCTGATTGCCCAGTCAATATTTTTTTCCTCTTCATCAGACTCATATATTGGGTTGTCAGTATCAACTGGAAGGGGAGGCCTTAATCGCCCATCATTACCAGCAAAGGTGCGCTCTCTAAAATAAGGTAATACAAACACAGTGGTATTACCCCAGTCTTTAAACACAGAAACTGCCACCATTGGCTGACCTAACTTATCTTCGCCATCGATGCTTTCAACCCCATCAGTTTGATTAATGATATCAACTAAATGCAACGACTCAGTTTGTCCCCAGAATACTTTACTGATACCAGTTTGAACCTGCCATTCCTCACCAATGTGTACCCACTTCAACTCGCGGATATCTGCATGAGAACGCTCTGTATCTTGTTGGTCAAAACGGTAAAAACCTTTAAATAATACGCTGTCATTGCCATCATTAAACGAGGTATACAATTCAGGGGCAAAATATACCGACAAATTGGCTCTCTCCTGCTGAGGATACAGCGCATCTTGGAAAAAGTAGCGTTGTTCTATAGCTGCGCTTCCGCTATATTCAATTTCAGAAAACACCATTGTGGGCAGAAAAGCGATAAGTGAGATCAGTGTCTTCAATGTGCATCCTTTAAAAGTGAGTTTTTCACTTTATTAGCATAGCCTGATTTATCGAACATTTTTCAAAGTACCCTGATTAAAATCATTGTCCGATAAACCGGTATTAAAATTTAATTTATGGGTAACGAGTTCGGTACTTTTAGCATTTTGCTCATTAAACATTTCAGACCGCATAGGTCGCCAGTACTTGTCTAAATATAAAGTAAATTCATAGTTAACTAATTCTTTTAACAAACTACCTTTACGATCATAAAACTCAACTTTTAATAATCGGTAGTGCTTTTTATCAACCCAGATAATCTGTTTTGAATAACCTGAATCATTATCTGTAGGCACTTGTTCTATCACAAAACTCGCTTGTCCATCAAAAGATTCGTCGCGTAAATACTTAAATGCGTACTTTTCAATTTCGAACGAACTCATATCTTCGAATGCAAATTCACTTCCCATAAAGGGGCCGGATTTATTTCGAGAACGTATACGTTTTACTTTACTTAACTTAGGCAAATACATCCATTGATCATCAGGCTCAATTGTATGGGAAAAACTCAAAAATGCAGTGCCTTTTACATCTAATGGTTGATCAAAAATAGTGAGTGCTTTATCACCGTCATCAACAATTTCCAAAGATTTCATACGTATTTTACGTTCAACTTCGTCCCCTTGAGCATTTCGCAAAATCATGCTCATATCGCCGGTGCTGTCACCCCAACCCTTATCTCTTAGCTTGCGTTCTTTGGCGATAGCCAGACCTTTTTCTTGGGCTGATTGTGAATAACTACTCAAAGAATATGTCATCAATGTAAAAACCAAAATTATTTTTGTTACTAAAGAAAGTTGATATTTATTCACGGATAAACTCCTGCTTAATATTTTGTTTATCAAAGGCCATTAAAAATGGTGGTAAAAATAAGAAATCGACAGCTAAGGCAACCACTATAATAATACTGGTTAACATGCCCATATCTGAGTTTAAAGCAAAGGGTGACAGCATCAGTATTGAAAATCCAGTCGCAAGAACTAAAGTGGTGATCCATAGCGCCCTACCCACACTGGCAAATGCATAACGAACACTTTGTTCGGCATCACTTCCACTCATCCGAGCATGCCGATATTTGCTAAGGAAATGCACGGTGTCATCCACAATAATTCCTAGTGTCATACTGAGTACGACAGATAGGCCAAGATTGACTTCACCTGAGTAAATACCCCAAATACCGAAACCGATGCCAGCTGGAAGTAAATTAGGCATTAGGCTAATCACTCCAATTTTAAAAGACTTAAGTGCAAAAACCAATAGACAGGATATTAATACAAGAGCAACCAAAGTGCCCTTTAGCATACTAGACATATTAGTTTCACCTATATGTGCAAACATTAATCCTGGACTTGCAGCAGTGAGTGTTAAATCAGGTGCATTAGTTGAAAACCATTTTTTGGCTCTGCTTTCAAGGGCGGTTAATTCTTTACTACCGGAATTTTTGACCATAGTCATAATACGAGTCGCTGACTTGTTCATATTCAGTTGATTGGTTAAGTCCAACCCATAAGGCAAAGACATTTCATATAAGAGTAAATATTGAGCAGCTAACTCTCTATCATCTGGTAATGAATAGTAGTTGGGATCATCTGCATGCATGTTTTTGTTCAAACGTTTGAAGGTGTCGGTAATAGTAGAAACATGGTCTATCTCAGGTTGTATTCTTAGCCACTGACTAAACGCTTCAATTTGTTGCAGTGTTTGTGGTTTATTAACACCTGAATCTTCGTCAGTGAAAATCGAAAAATCCAAGTTAATCATTCCACTGAGATGTTTTTGTTGGAAATCTGTAGATTGCCGAAATTCGGTGCCTTTATCAAAATAAGCAGTAGGCACATCATTTAGCTGATTTTTGAACGAGAATCCAATAGCGATGATGGTTACCACTAAGGTAAAAGGTAAGATCCGCTTGTGGTGCGTGATAACCCACTCGCCAAACTTTTCTATATGCCCCAGTTTATTACTATTTATTGATTTGGGGAGCGGTTTCATCGGTAGCACCATTATCAGTGCGGGTAGAATAGTCAACGAAAAAACACAGGCAAAAATGACGCCTAATGCCGTTAAGTTGCCCAAATCAGCTAAAATAGGTACTGCAGCAAAATTTAGTGTTAAAAATCCAATACCTGTGGTGGCACTGGTAATAAAAATGGGAAGTTTGTTAAGTGAAAGACTGTCTAGCAACGCTTCTTTTTTATCTTTACCTTGGCGCATTTCATACAACATGGTCGATATAACATGAATACAATCAGCGACAGCGAGGGTCATTACCATAGTTGGCACATTTACTGTTGAAGTGCTCATAAACATGCCAAGCCAACCCGCAACTCCCATAGTTGCAGCGATACTCGAAGCAATCACCACAACAGTCGAAAATGTTCCTACAGCTGTTTTTAACAGTAACCACATAATGATAATAATGGTTAAAAACATCAGGGGCACAATAGTTTTAAAATCTCGCTCGGCAAATGCGGCAAAAGAATAGTTCATCAATACATCCCCAGTATGATAAAAATCATGTTCAGGAAATTTTGCTTTATATTTGTCAGTTAACGCTTTTACCGATTTTGTAATCTGATTGACTTCAGCCGTTAGGTCACCATCAGGTAAGTTAACGGCGACATTTATAACAGATACATTACCATTAGGTGAGATAAGTCGGTTGACCAAGTTAGGTTCGCTCAAAGCGACTTTACGAATATAGGCAAATCTTTCTTGGTCAAGATCAGCTAAATCGTAGACTAAAGCTTCAACAATCATGTCATCATTTTCAGCCCAGGTATGCTGAAAATTAGTGAGGGAATCCACTCGGATAGATAAAGGTGTTTGTTTAGCATCCTCAGTCATTTCGAAGATCAAAGACAGGGTTTGCATTGTAAAAACGTTGCCTGACTTGGGTGCAATAATGATGCTAGCGCCATCGTTCTTACTAAAGGTTTTTTGCATCTCTTCAAATGCCATTCTTTGGGGATTTGAATCTTCAAAAAATACTTTGTAATCGCCACGAAAATAAAGGTTTTTTGCACCCAAAGCAGTCGCAATGATAAGTATAAACCCAATAATAAGAACCGTTTTAGGACGATTAACCGGAAAGTCTAACCAAGAATTATTCACTTAGTGCTCCAAGTGTTAAAATTTACGAATTGTAAATTCGTATAAACCGACAAAAATCGAGCGACGCAACTGTAAACCCTAATTTATACGCTATTAAAGGAAGCGATTACAAGTGACATGTTTTAATGACAAACTATCGTTGCATCACTTTCACAACATATTTAGCGTGTTTTTTTCTCAATAAGCGTTTAGTTTTAATAAAACCCGCTTAAATAAACACTAAAATAATCAATAAAAAATGTATTTTTCATATGAAACGTCATTATTTACACGATTTCATCAGGGTCCTATCTTTATCAATATACCATTGAAAAACATCTATTTTTTATGTTTCAGAGATGTTTTTAAAATGTAAATTATTAACAAACATACCAAAGAATTTTGATCTTTTAGTGGAAACTAGTATTATAAGTATCAACTGGTCAGATGAGCGGATGAGAAACACTATGAGCATTAGAACAAGTCTTAAGAAAGTATTACC
Source organism: Flavobacteriales bacterium (assembly GCA_051276225.1). Classification (GTDB taxonomy): domain Bacteria; phylum Pseudomonadota; class Gammaproteobacteria; order Enterobacterales; family Alteromonadaceae; genus Paraglaciecola. The sequence goes on along the minus strand of JBNMPD010000026.1, from coordinate 6,455 downwards.
TCCTATTTCAATTACCGAACAAGAAGCATTAGAAGCCGGTGATGTTTGGTTAGAAGCGTCTATTTATCGGGGTAAACCTGACATGCACGCATTACGAAACATCCCTTCCGCTAAACTTAGCGCTGAAGAACAAGCCTTTTTAGATGGCCCTGTAAAGCAGGTACTTTCGATGATCGATGATTTTGCTCTACAAAGCGAAAACCATATTCCAAAAGAAATTTTAGACTTTATTTCAGTTAATAAATTCTTTGCCTTAATTATACCAAAAAGATTTGGAGGCTTAGAGTTTTCTCCCTATGCCAACTCCACCATAGTCGCTACATTAGCGGCTAAAAGTGGTGCATTAGCAGTAACCGTTATGGTACCGAATTCATTAGGCCCAGGTGAATTGTTAATGCATTACGGCACGCCTGAGCAACAAAATCATTACTTACCGCGTTTAGCTGTGGGCACAGACATTCCATGTTTTGCTTTGACGAGTCCTGAAGCGGGTTCTGATGCCGGCGCCATTCCAGACGCAGGTATAGTGGCCAAAGGCATGTGGGAAGGTAAAGAAGTGCTTGGCCTAAGAGTTTCGTGGGACAAACGTTACATTACACTTGCACCCATCGCGACGGTTTTGGGTTTAGCCTTTAAAGTGTACGATGTTGATGGCTTACTCGGCGATAAAGTCGAATTAGGTATTACTTGTGCCCTTATCCCTAAATCACACACCGGTGTTGAGTTAGGTAATCGTCACGATCCAATGGGTGTCAAATTCTATAATGGTACTACCCGAGGACAAGACGTATTTATTCCAATGGATTTTGTTATCGGTGGACAAAATAACATTGGCCGTGGTTGGCAAATGTTGGTTGCCTGTTTAGGTGCTGGCCGAGGTATTTCACTTCCAGCCATGGGTGTTGCTTCAGCACAAACGGCACTTAAGTCTACCGTTGAATATTCCTTTGTTCGTGAACAATTTGGTGTACCCATTGGTCGCTTTGAAGGCATTCAAGAAGAGATGGCTGATATTGCCGGTAAAACATTTGTACTTGAAGCCATGCGAGTATTAACCACTGAAGGACTCAATCAAGGTCTTATCCCGGGTGTCGTTACCGCTATAGCTAAATACCATATGACAGAATTAGGCCGTGATGTGGTCAACACCGCTATGGATATTCAGGCCGGTAAAGCCATCCAACGTGGACCGCAAAATACATTAGCAAGCGCTTATGTTGCTTTACCCATTGCAATAACGGTCGAGGGTGCAAATATTCTGACACGTAGTTTAATGATATTTGGCCAAGGTACTATGCGTTGTCACCCACATCTTAAAGAAATGGTTGAGCTAATTCACAGTAATGAGCAAGGTGCCGATACGAAATTCAACAAGGTATTAGGCAAAACCGTTGCTTTTAGTGTAAAAAATGCTTTCCGTAGTTTGTCAAAGAGCTACCTGCCCTTCACACGTGGAGCTGAGTCAGCATTACCGGAAGTTCGACAATACGAAAAACGTATGAATGCGCTTTCTGCAAAACTAGCACCAATGGCTGATTTGTCATTACTTGTTCTGGCGGGAGATTTAAAGAAGGCTGAAATGTTGTCTGCACGTCTTGGGGACGTAATGAGTTACATGTATGCAGCTATGGCTGTGGTGCGTTTTTACGAGCAACGTGTAGAAAGTCGTAAAGAAGCATTACCATACTTTGAATATGCCATTCAGTGGTGTTTGAGTAAAGGTGAAACCGCACTAAACGAATTTATTGTGAATTTCCCCAACACAGCTGTACGCGGTTTGATGCGTGTATTAACGAATACATACACCACTGCTGTTACAGGCATTTCAGATGACTTAAAGCGTCAGTTATCTGAAGCAGCGATGCAAGATACCAGCATTAAGGCTCAGCTGACTCATTTGGTAAAAGTCATCCCTGGTGATGGCAACGACATAAACGAGCAGGCATTTAAAGCCAAACATTCCGTGTTGCCACAACTTAAGAAAATTCAAAAAGCATTGCGTAAAACACCAGTGGTACCGTTTATTTCTTTCGAACATGCTGTTGGTAAGTTACAAGAAGCAGGTGTGATAACCGCACAAGACGTCGCGCTAGTCATTGAGTACAACGACAAACGTAATTTGGCTATCCGAGTTGATGAATTTACTTTTGATATGGAATTGTTAAACAGTAATCTAGAGCTGGTAAATGAAAAAGAGATAGCTCAGTCAAATGCTGCTTAAACACTAGTTTGTATTAATTATAAATAAAGCTGGGGTTGAAACTTTTTCAATCCCAGCTTATTTGTCTTAAATTTAAAATTTTAGTCGCTTTTAGTTATTTATGCCGTTAAGACATAAATCGACCTCCACTGATTTGAATGACCTCTCCGGTGATCCAAGACGAATCCTCAGAAGCCAAAAATAACGCCAAACTAGCAATATCATCAGGTTGACCCAATCTTTTTAACGGTGTTTGACCAATGATTTCAGCTTCTCGTTTGGCTAAACCTGCTTCAATATACAAATCAGTTTCGACTGCACCAGGAGCAATGGCATTGACGCGGATCCCTTTTTCACCTAACTCTGCTGCATAACATTTAGTTAACGTGTTAATTGCGGCTTTGGTTGCACAATAAATACTGCCTCCTGCCCCACCTTTGGCAGCAATTGAACTGATATTAATTATCACACTACCCGATGGCATAATGGCCGATATTTTCTGGGTTAAAAATATTGGCCCAAACACGTTCAGTTCAAACTGCTTTTTGGTGTCATCAAAGGTAATGTCCTGAAGGCGTTCAAGTGTCGCCCACCCTGCATTGTTAACTAAAATATCGACGACGCCGAATGCCTCACATGCCTGGTTGACCAAATGATCAATGCCACTTAGCTGGCTGACATCTGCCTGAACGGCTAATGCCAGTCCTCCTTGTTCAATAATATTAGCAACAACAGCATCAGCTTTTTCTTGGCTGTTAAGATAATTAACCACAACCTTTGCACCTTGTGAGGCAAACTCACAAGCAATAGCGGCACCAATCCCTCTGGAGCCCCCCGTCACAATAGCCACTTTATTTTGTAGTTTCATAGACAACTTTACTTCACTTCCATATTAGGTGAGCGGTAAACAATTTTGTCATTTAATTCAATACCAATTCCAGGTACTTCTGTGACTTCAAAAAAACCATTAACCGGTTGTGGATCTTGAATACATAATTCTCTGTTCCAATCCTTAATTGCATAGGTGTGATGCTCGTGGATTAAGAAGTTAGGGATAGCTGTTTCAAGATGCAGACTAGCGGCTGTGGCTACAGGTCCACCGCATACATGGGCTTGAATACGCACATCGTATACATCTGCATAATCACAGACTTTTTTCGCTTCGGTGAATCCGCCACACAAACCAATATCAGGTTGTAATACATCAAGAGACTGATCTTCTAAATAAGGACGCACTCCCCAACGATTATATAAACGTTCGCCACCCGCAATCGGTACATTGACACGTTTAGCTACTTTATCGTGAAGCTTGGAGTTCAAATAATTAACGGGCTCTTCGTAGAACAAACAGCCGATATCTTCTGCCATTTCACCTAATTGAATAGCCGTAGAAACACCCGGTAAACTGTGACATTCAAAAATAATGTCTACATCATCACCCACTGCATCACGAATAGCCTGAAGTCTGGCTTTAAATAAACGCAGCTCTGGTTGCGTAAATAATTTGGTCCGATCAAAATGACTCACGCCATGTTTGTCATAAACAATAGGATCGACTTTCACTGCGTCGTAACCCTCTGCTACCGCTTTTTCTGCTGCCTTGCCGTAATCGATAGGATCGTTGAGTCTGGTCACTTCCTTATCCCAGTCAAATTGGAGTTGACTAGCATAGGTTCTAAGTTTTTCGTTGGTTTTACCGCCAAGCAGTTGATACACAGGTACACCTAAAGCTTTGCCTCGAATATCCCAGAGTGCGGTGTCTATGGCGCTCATCGCAGCATATATAATCGGCCCCCCGCCTAAGCCCCAAAAGCTTTCGCGCAACATACGGCTCCATAACGCTTCAGTTTGAAAGGGGTTCCAGCCAATCAACATAGCTTCGGCAATCTCTTTGATCATATGAGCGGCAGCACTGTGGCCTAAGTCATAAGCTAAACCCGCTTCGCCTAAACCTGAAATACCTTCGTCGGTGTGAATACGTACAAAAACTGGATTCCATCCAGCACGTTTAGGGCACTCGATGTCGAAAATTTCAACGCTGTTAATTTTCATATGTTTTTCCTATTGTTAAATTCTTCAGATATCGATTCAAACAAAAATTATAAATTATTCGCAAAATGAGGGATCAAGTTTGTAAACCCGTCTGAGCATCGCAGGCCAAGCTTTTTGACCCCCTGTTTCTCCGCTATGCACAATGTTTGCCTGCGCATAAATGCCATCAACAACAGCTTGTGGGATTTCGATAACCGGTTGACCACTTTGCATCAGCTCCATTTGAATTTCGCAAGCCCTTTGCAAATCATAAAAACGCATAAATGCATCACCAACCGTTGCTCCTAATGTGAGTCCACCATGATTGTGCAACAGCATGTGATTAGTCTGTCCAAGGTCAGCTTGTAAGCCAAGCTTTTCTTCCTCATCCACAGCTAACCCTGCGTAACCATGGTAACTAAGTGAAGATAATGAAAACATCGCATATTGACTCCAAGGTTGTAAGCCACCTTGTACTGTCGCCACAGCAATTGTCGCTTTGGTGTGTAGATGAATGACACAATTTGCATCATGACGCACTTCATGAATAGCACTATGGATAGTAAACCCAGCTGGATTAATTGTATAAGGAGAGCCATCTAATACATTACCTTGCAAGTCGACTTTGACCAAATTAGAAGCAGACACTTCCTCAAAAGTTAAACCAAAGGCATTGACCAAATAATGTTCTGTGTCGGGCACTCTTGCTGACAAATGAGTATAAATGAGGTCTCCCCAGCCATGCACTGCCACCAACCTATAACATGCAGCTAGATCTAGTCGCGTTTGCCACTCTTGCTGCGAGACCTTATCTTTTAGACTAAACCTTTCAAGTTGAAACACTTTGCCTCCTGTTTATTTAATTACCTTAACAAAACATATATCAGCGGTTCGTTATACTTTAAATATTACCTTAATTAATTCTGATAATTAAAAGAAAAGATAAGATCTATGGTTATTTCATATGCTTTAGGCTCATCGCAAAACCTTTGCTTCGCCAAAATATTCGCTTCTTATACGCTATTTAAACAACATAAAAAGAGAGTCAACCGCAGAAGGTGCCGTGAACCGGATGTTGTCTGGGATTTACATTATTATTAAATATCGAATCAAAAAACTATGCACTCAGAACTCAGTGGAGAAGATACGCTAACCGGTTCTATCTTTCAGTAATAAGTATTCAGTTTTTTAATAACCAGTTTATTAAACCGGTTATTAAAATTAAGAAGATACTAAAGCAAGCTTGGCAAAGCTTGTAGCCAGTTTTCTTTGGCATACTTCGTATTGGCACAAGTAATGTGTAAGGTAAATGCATGGCGCGACTTATCAGATAAATTTGGTGCACTAAAATGAGGTAAAAGTCCATTAAACACCACTAGTGTACCTTTTTTAACAACTAAAGGTTTAGCATTGTCATCATCAGGCCATGGCATATCATGTAAGGTTTTTAACTCTGTACTGTCATCTGGATAACGCAAAAATTGTTCTCTCAGTGGGTTATCCACTGGGTTATCTAACGATACCGCTGTCCCGCCCGATTGCACCTGAAGACAACCATTTTGCAATGTGGCATCTTCAACTGCTAACCAAAAAGTCACTACTGAAAGAGGTGTTGAAAAAAAGTAACTTGCATCCTGATGCCAACGAATAACACCACCAATTTTAGGTTGTTTGAAAATATACATGGATTGATGGATCTGTGGCCGTTGCAATCCCAGAGCCAGAGCAATGCTCTTTATTTTTTGACTGTGGCTAAACGTCTTAAATTCGGGTACAAGTTGGTGCAGAGCATGTCCAATTTTATTAATGCTGAGTGACTTATCTTGCTTAAGTTCACCTTTGTCATCAAACGCATCTTCTTCAAAAAAACACCGAACTTTATCGCCTGAAGATAAAAAATAATTATCACGAGTTTTACTATGATCTTCAGTAGAAAATACTGCTCGAGTGGAGTTGGGATCAAAATTAGCAACTATTTCAGTCGCGGAATTTTTCAGTAAATCCATTTGCTCGTCAGAAAAACACTGTTCAAGCACTAAATATCCGTTTTGTTGGTAAGATTTTGTTTGTTCTGTTGTAAGCATTTAAGTGTCTCAGACTTCTTAGAAAAAGGGTGTTAATCAGGCAAGCAAGATGGCTTATATAACATTAAATTTCAAGTAACTTTGTAGTCAGCCTTTTGTGAACATTTTACTCAACTTCAAATAAAACTAACTGGTTCACC
>JBNMPD010000025.1:0-22371 GCA_051276225.1 Flavobacteriales bacterium | reverse complement strand
ACATCAAAAGTACCCAACAAGTCAGTGACAGCAAAACACAATTACAAAATCATTAAAGTTTGGCTTTGACAAGATTCAGAGCAACATCTTCAATCATATCTTCTTGACCACCAACGGTTTTCATTCGCCCTAATTCCATTAAGATTGCTTCACTGGGTACTCCATATTTTTTAGCTGCTCTTTGTGCATGCAAAAGGAATGAAGAATATACCCCTGCATATCCTAATACCAAGGAGTCGCGATCGACTCGGATGGGGCGATCCATCATAGGGACTACGATTTCTTCGGCAACAGCCATGAGCTTAAACACGTCGGCGTTAGTTTTTGCACCCATTCGTGTAACAACAGCGTTAAAGACTTCAAGGGGTGTATTACCTGCACCTGCTCCTAATCCTGCGGCAGAGCCATCTATGCGATTTGCACCACTAGCGACCGCTGTAAGTGAGTTTGCTACTCCTAAAGCCATGTTGTGATGGCCATGAAAACCAATTTCAGTTTCTGATTTTAACCCTTCACGCAGTGTTTCAATACGGGCTTGTACATCATCTTGCAGCATATAACCTGCAGAGTCGGTACAGTAAACACAATTTGCTCCATAACTTTCCATCAACTTTGCTTGTTTGAGTAACGCTTTTGGCTCTAACATATGTGCCATCATTAAAAAGCCGACTGTATCTAATCCTAATTGACGGGATAGGCTAATATGTTGCTCAGTGACATCGGCCTCAGTACATTGCGCCGCCACTCTTATGGTATGTACACCATATGAATGTGCCATACGCAAGTGGTCCACTGTACCTATCCCGGGTATCAACAATGCAGAGACTTTGGCCTGTTTCATTTTTGGAATAACGGCGGCTAAGTAATCTTCGTCGCTATGAGCCGCAAAACCGTAGTTGAGCGATGCCCCTCCTAGCCCGTCGCCATGGGCAATTTCTATTCTCTGGACACCCGCATCGTCAAGAGCAGTTGATAATTTTATCATCTCATCAATCGATATTTGATGGCCTTTTGCATGCATCCCATCACGTAAACACATGTCATGCAGTTGAATTCTTTGACCTTGTAAATTCATTATTTATGACCCTTGTTGAGTATTTTTTGCGCTAACATTTCAGCTGTTCGTAGGGCTGAAGCAGTCATAATGTCTAAATTACCTGCGTAGGTAGGTAAATAATCCCCAAGCCCTGCGACTTCAAGAAAAACAGATACGCGATGTCCGTCAAACACTGGACCATTCTTTAAGCGATACCCCGGCACATATGCTTGAACCTGTGTGATCATTGCAAGGATTGATTCAGTGATGGCCTGTTGATCAGGTTCATCCTCAGTTAAACAATGCACAGTATCTCGCATCATTAATGGTGGTTCGGCGGGATTCAGCACAATAATGGCCTTACCTTTTTTTGCGCCGCCCACTAATTCAATAGCGCTGGCAGTGGTTCGGGTAAATTCGTCAATATTTTTTCGCGTACCTGGGCCGGCTGACTTTGACGCAATAGTGGCGACAATTTCGCCATAAGAGACCGCTTGTACTTGGCTGATGGCAGCCACTATAGGAATAGTGGCTTGGCCACCACAGGTAACCATATTCACATTGGACTCGTTTGCTGCCAGAAGAGTATCAAGGTTCACCGGAGGCACACAAAATGGACCAATAGCTGCAGGGGTTAAATCGATAACAATAATGCCGTGACGGGCTAGTTTTTTATTATTTTCAGCATGCACATAGGCAGATGTTGCATCAAAAGCTATTTTAATATTGTCCTCTTGGATAAAGGGTAATAAACCGTCAATACCTAACGCCGTGGTTTTTAGCCCTGCTGCTCTGGCTTTAGATAAACCATCGGAGTCTTCATCGATACCCACCATCCACACTGGATTGATATTCTGACTGCGCAATGCTTTGATCACTAAATCGGTACCGATATTGCCTGAACCAATTAAGGCCACATTAATCTTTTCGACCATGTCATCTACCCCTTAACAAATTTAAATTCAGCGCTGCCAACACCTTCAATTTCAACACTCATCTCATCGTCTGCTTGACAGGGGATCATTGCCGCGAGTGAGCCTGACAGAATGATGTCACCAGCGCGCAAGTGAATAGCATATTCACTTAACGTGTTAGCTAGCCATGCCACACAATTTAATGGTGAGCCAAGTGCTGCACTGCCTTTACCTGAGGCTACTACTTCGCCCTTGTTTTTAATGGTCATCTGGCAATTTTCGAAGTCGACGGTTTTTGGATCAACACCTTGCTGACTCATAACAAAAATGCCGCAAGAGGCATTATCCGCCACAGTGTCTTGGATTTTGATTTGCCAATTTTCAATACGCGAGTCAACAATTTCAAAACAGGCAAAAACCTGATCAGTGGCTGCTAAAACATCATCTGCTGTGACGTTAGGTCCAACCAAGTCATATTTTAATTTAAAGGCAATTTCTCCTTCAGATTTAGCCTGAATAAGTGCTTGCTGTAAGACAATTTCTGCACCTGACGAGAAGTACATCTTATCGGTTAAAAAACCAAAATCAGGTTGATGTACGCCTAGCATTTTTTGCACCACTTCACTGGTGAGACCAATTTTTTTGCCTATCACCTTTTCACCCTTGTTGAGGCGAATGTCTAGAAAGGCGAGAGAAATACGATAAGCATCATCTATGGTTAGTTCAGGATATTGAGTGGTTAATGGCTTAAGTGTTTTACGATCATTCATGGCTTGATTAAGGTGAATAGCACATTGTTGTATTTGAGATGCTTTCATGGGTAACAATCCTAAGCTTGGGAATTAATTTACATTGCTATTGATACTCTACTTGAGTAGTTTAAATAACAATAATTGAATATATTCGATAAATTGATTCAAAAAATTTATCAATAATAGAGAAATATTTATGGGTAAGAGCCAACTGAGCATCAATCATTTGAAAATGATTTACACGATTGTTGAGTCGAACACGGTAAAACAAGCTGCAGAGAAACTCTTTATTACTCAACCGGCCTTGACTAACAGAATTCGTGAGGCCGAGAGACGTCTCAACATTAATTTGTTTGTCAGGTGCCGGCGTAAACTCATAATCACCACTGCCGGCAAACGTCTATTGCAATCAGCAAAAAAAATTCTGGAAGAGCTGGAGCGTGCAGAGTACGACATTACACGCTTAAGTGATGGTATTGATCAAGTACTGCGTATTGGCTTGCCGCATTATGCCTCTTTTAGGTGGCTTCCCAATGTGGTGAGTTATTTTCAAAAAGAGCTGCCTAATATTGAACTAGAAATTACGGCTGAAGCGGCGACCAGCCCTCTTGATTTTCTCTATAATGGTGATGTGGACATCGCATTAATATCCAGTAAAGATAAACAGTTAGATATTAATAAAAGCGAATATGAGACCATTTTTATTTTTCAAGACGAATTGTGTGCATGTTTATCAACAAAACATAACAATGCGCAAAAGCCTTTTATGAGTGCTGATGATTTTTCAAGTGAAACCTATATTACTAATTCCACTGTGCCAGAAAAAGATCGTGAATATGAACTGTTTTTTAAACCTAATAATGTGTTTCCTAAAAAAGTGGTGCAGGTAGGTTTTAATGAGGCCATCGTAGAATTAGTTAAAATGAATATGGGTGTCACCATCATTTCTAAACAACTGATCGCACCCTATTTATCTGATGGTAGGATCAAAACTATGCCATTAGGCGAACAGGGCCTAAACATATATTGGCATCTGGTTTATCTAAAAAATAGTAATGTAACAAAACCAGCAGAACTGTTAACCAATGTCCTCAAACAGTATGCTACTGAGCAGTAGCAGCTTATGAGACGTGGCATTAGTATCGGCTTATTAGTGCTATGGTCTGCTGAGAAAGCCAACTGGATTGATCGCAAAGACCTAAAATGACATCAAAGTGATTACGCCCAATAATTTCTTTGTACTGGACTGTGAATCCATGAGTGCGAAGCTGTTCAGACATTATTTTGCTCTGTCGCTTAAATTCGCTAGTCTCATTTTCGCCAAACGCGATGATGACAGGTACTGCCTTGGGTAAAGGTAACATCAGTGGACTATTTCTTTGGGCTTCAGCAATATCCATTTTTAATGGAGCGTTGATGTAAGTACTTATTAAAGGTCGAAGATCGTAGATACCACTCACTGCACAGACACCTTTGATGATATTACCCTGATAACCAAGCATATAATTTGACCAATCAGTTTGTAACATCATCATCGCCAAATGAGCACCAGCTGAGCTGCCACACACATAAATGTGCTCAGGGTTGTAACCAAACTTAGCAGCTTGTGTGTATAACCATGCCATAGCCTGTCGATTTTCTTCCACTATTTCAGTTAAGCTCGCCTTAGGCGCTAGGGTGTAGTCAATCACCGCAAAATGAAATCCTTGCTGTTGAAAATTTGTTGCTGCAAATGACGATTCTTCTTTACTCAACTCTTGCCAATAACCCCCATGAATATAAACCATCAAGCGATCTTGTGGCGATTGACTTGGCATATACAAATCAAGACGCTGGGTTTCGCTCTCAGCATATTGTAAGTCAACATGCAGGGTGTTTTGGATATCGGCGAGATCCTTGGCTTGATGACTCAGACTAATATATTGCTGAATATAGATATTAATATCATCAATGCAGCTACTCGGGGAATATTCTCGATTTAATTTATCTAGGTCGTACTGATCAATATTTTTCATTGACTACCACTCCACTATCTAGTGCTTCGTCACTTTGTGTGTTGTCACAAACAAAGGTCGCATCTTTTTATTAATGGTTATTTTTTAAAATATATGTGGCGTTTTTATGCGCCTACAAAATATCAGCAGCGCCATCCATGGCGGCAATGTAGCTCATGCTTTGTTCAAATATTTTGTTTTAAATGCAATCTGCTTTAAAACGAAAAGTTAACACGAACAAAATAACTCGCACCGTCAAAACCGTAAGGTAAAGCTCGAACCGGATATTTAAATGCGCCAGCAGTAATAAACTCTAATGACTCATCTTCACCTAATTCATCGGGTGTAACATCAAAAATATTGTCTATTCCCGCTACCAACTGGAAGTTGTCTGTTAACTGATAGGCTATGTTTACATCAACCAGGACAGCTGACTCAACAACACTCGTAGGTTTAAATTCACCTGTGGGTGATAAGAAGCCGGGTAAACCAATATGGTCATTACCAAAATACACAACGTCAGTCTCACCAAAATAGTTGGTGCGAATAGTTGTACTCCATTTATCTTGTGCATAATCTACTGTGAACGTTGCTCTTTGTTTCGGTTGGCCATTTTCTAAGAAACTCCGCTGCAGGGCATCAAGAGACACCTCCTCAGGGATCCCTTCTGGGCTGTTTACGCGGTCAACCTTTGTTTCGTTAATGTTTCCGGCAAAGGTGGCGCTAAATGCGCCCTCAGCCAATGTTGTCTCATAGTTAAGGATTAAATCTACACCCTTTGTTGTTGAGTCGACTGAGTTTGAAAAATAGTTAGCTTGATCTGCCCCTGTTGCGGCTAATGCGGTAGCTGCCGCTGGGTTAAATGCCACTTGATCAGGACTCAACAAGCTACCTAACGTGATACGATCTTGTATTTCTACACTGTAAGCGTCAACGGTAATAGACATTTCATTGGTGGCCTGAAGGACAAACCCAATACTGGCATTTTTAGTCGTTTCTAGTTCAAGTCCGGTTACACCAAGCGCCGCAGGAAAAGGAGAGCCTGCAGTAGCAGTAAATGAAGGAGATAATATCCCACCTGGTCCTAAGTTAGTCGTAAAAGCGGTATACGCGCTTTGTTGTAATGACGGTGCTCTAAAGCCCGTTGACAAAGCAGCACGTAGTGCAAAATCATCATTGACTTCATAACGGCTTGAAAGCTTAGCAACAATATCATCGCCCGAATCTGAGAAATCTTCATAACGCAATGCGCCGCCAATATTCCACTCTTCGGTTATGTTGGTCTCAACATCTAAGTAAAGCGCATAACTATCTCGGCTTGCCTGTGCAGCGGCATCGGGTCTTAAACCAGGATAGGCCTGAAAACCACAACCTGCAAATGTTGCAGAGTCAATAACGGAAGGAAATGAACTACTGGTATTCGCATTGCCACAAGCATAAGAAGCCTCTTGACCTGCTACAATTTCATAGTTTTCATCACGATATTCCGCCCCAAAAGAAACGTAAAGGGGCTCTTCAGTACCCACATTAACTTCCCCTGAAAAATCTGCATTAAATGTCGTTTGATCAAAACGAAAACCCCCTGAATACCCTGCAGTAGGTCCAGCATTAGCTGCTATATCTGTATCGTTTGCGCTGGGATTATTGGCTAAATATTCGGCAGCATATGAGGCATTGATTGTATTTTGAGAATCAAAATCATATTTGTTTCTTCCGTGGACAACTGACACATCAAAGCTCCAATCATCATTTAAATCTCCGCGGACGCCTGCTGCTAATGACGTGTCCTGGGCTTCGTTATCAATACGAGGTAAAAAACCGTCGGGATAAACTTGAGGGACATTTTTCGCGGCAGCGTTAAATTCTCTAAAAAAACCATTTCCAAGAGCGGTTCGATTAGAATAACCACCAAATGAATACAATTCTTTGTCACCGTTTAAAGGTATCGCCATATTGTAAAATGTTGATATAAATTCTGAAGCCGCATTACCTTGACCCCATCGTACCGTATCTGACAATTCACCTGGTGCGATGCTTGACGAACCTGATCTATCTTTTTGGGCTCTATTAGTACCATCATAATCACGGTACTCCAGCGACAAGTTAATAAAGCCGCCATCGTTACCAATATCAAAACCTCGGTTCACACCCAAAGTGACTTTATCGCCGTCACCTTCAGTAGTTGCACCTGCTTGAATGAATCCTGTGGTGATGCCTGTGCTGTTATTTAATGATAAATTGATAACACCCGCTATAGCGTCTGAACCATATTGTGCAGCAGCGCCATCTCGTAATACTTGAACATTTGCTAGAGCAATAAGGGGAATAGCGTTCATATCTGTACCGGCGGCACCAGCGCCAACCGTTCCATTAAGCCCAAAAATTGCTTGGTTATGACGTCGTTTCCCATTAACCAAGACTAACGTTTGGTCTGGTTGTAAACCTCTTAGTGTTGCAGGCCGAAACAGATCTGAACCATCAGAAACTTGGGTGCGAGTAAAATTAAAGGAAGGGGCGGTAGCCTGTAAACTTTGACCAAGTTCAGTAAATCCACTTTTAGTCAGTGATGCGGCATCTATTATATCGATAGGTACAGAAGAATCTGTGGCAGAACGATTAGCCACGCGAGAGCCTAATATTGAAATTTGTTCAATATTTTTGTCTGCCTTGGTTTGAGTGACGTCTTCCTGAGCGAATGATACTGAATGACTCAGAGCAAGTGTTATGGCAAGTGTTAATGAGCGAGTGCGGAACTTTGTTTTCATGATGATGACCTTTTATTTATTATTTTATTTAAAAATTATCTAGAGAATCAATTTCACTGTCTGCTACATGTGTTAAAAAGCTTTTTTTGGGGCATGTTCACTGTGTATTCTTTGAGTGCATAAAAAGCATACTCTGAACTAAATACGATATTATATATTTATTAATTGAATATTTTTTAGAAAATGATAATTTTTTTGAATGCTTTACGATTCTTAGATGCACAAAGTTTTGCTAGATACAGCTCTGATGATGATTTACTGGCGCCTATTTTTCAGTTGAAGGAGGGCAACATAGAACAAATTTATGCGCTTCAATTTAGGCAGCAGTTGGAAGTTTTAAACAGTAGATTAATAATTTTAAGCAAATAGGGCAGCTTGCACAAGTTGTTGACTTGGTCTCTATAAGGCAACGACACACATGCCTAATGTAGGGATTACGTATACGGTTTATTGTTTATAACCATTGACGAAAAAACAAATCAAACCAATGAAATTATTTCGAAGAATAAGAGAGCGATTGTTGCAAGAAAATAAATGAATACGCTATCTTATTTACGGAATTGGCGAGATCACTCTGGTTGTGATTGGTATTCTTATTGCTGTGGCTATCAATAATTCGAATATCGAAAAGATAGACAAACTAAATATCTTAAAAATATCAAACTTGACCTTCAAAAGGATTTAACAAGCCTAAATTTTAATCTTACATTTAGGAAAGAAAGGTATAGCGGCACAAGCAAACTTATCAGTCAAATAAATGGACAACCAATAGAGAACGTTACAGAACTAGCCATAAATGTCGATAACACTCTAAATGAAGGAAGGTTTACCCCCAATAATTCCACATTAGCAAGCTCTGGGAATCTGAATTTAATCATTAATGGCGCTATCAAAAAATTAATACTCGAATTAGAGGGGCTCTATAAGAAAAATGTTTTTGCTATTGACCACGAGACATTCGATTACCGAGAATATATATCAAAGCCAGTTTTTAAACATATAAATACAGAAAAATTATGGCCTGTTTTATCAGGCGAAAAAACAATTACACAGCAAGGAATTTCTAAAATTGATTTTGAAAAATCATTTCAAAGTCTTGAATATAAAAATGGATTGGTGATCACAAATATCATCACACAATCACTTATTATAATGTATGAAAAAATAGTCAGTAGATCTAAAAAAATAATCGAACTGATAGAAATAGAATTAAAACAACGTAGAGCATAATGAACGTTAATAAAGGATATGATTTGCGGATCACCACTAATCTGTTGGTTATCTTTTTACTAGAGTGAGTATTTGCTCTATTATCCAAGATGACTGACTTATTTGACAACTACTTTCCATACCCAATTGCAAACGTAGCTCCAGAGGCAATCGTCAGGTTATTTCAACGAACCTGCGCGCAAGCTCTATAGGTAATTTAGTCAATGGGTTTTCACATAGCTCAAGAATAAAGTGATCAGGTTGGCCAAAATATCCTCGATATAGCCTTGAACCTTCTTAGTTAATGTTTGGGTGAAGTTGAAGTTGAAGGAGATTGTGATGGTGATTTTAATGCCAGAATAATCAGTATCAGCCTGAGTAAATTGATTGATGCATCGATATTAGACCGTGCTCACTGCATCATTGTAACATTGTTGGAGCTAGCATTATTACCCTGAGTGGTTGTGTCATCGACTGAATCGTCATTTTTTATGATGTTGCATCTTGAGGGAGTTAACGGGTATATATAAATGGATTAAAAATAACATTATGGAACATTATGACTATTCGACTCGCTTCCAAACACGATATTGACGCTATTGCACAGGTATATTTGAATTGTTTTCCCAATGAACAAAGTCACCTGTTATGGATAATGTCATCGTTTAACTCCTTTCCCCGCGGCGTTTATTATGTAGTTGAACAGCAGGAAACCATTGTCGGTTATATCCTTTGGTGTGTGAAAAATGGGTTTAGAGATGCCACTATCATTGAGCTCGAACAAGTGGCTGTGCACCCCGATTATAGTGGTGCTGGATTGGGGCGCATATTAATTACAGATACATTTGAGCGATTTAAACAGCATGTAGCTGATACTGGTCACCGAGTAGGCGCAGTGATGGTAACTACAACAGAGGGCAACTACGCAGAAAATTTATATAAATCGACTTTAAATGTGTCTAGGGCTGCAATATTGACGGGTTATGCATCGGGAAACGAGGTGATTTTATATAATAATTTAATTAAAGCTTGAGCTAGCAATTTTTCAGTATGAGATGACTTTACACCTATGTTTCATCACAAATACTATTAATTTAATATGGTTTGATTGCTGGCAACATGTTCATAGGCATAATGGGCTGTAACATTGTTATATGGACAAGCTTTTAAGCTCGGCATACTCTAAGCAGATGTGCATAGATAAGGAACGATCATGTCTCACAAGGAATTTCCTAAATATCAGAGCTCTGTTGCAACTTCACTGATAATCATTACACCTTCTTTTCTCACCCCTATTGCCCCTAATCAAAGGATAAGTGCCCTAGATATTTTGCGTGGTTTTGCGTTGATAGGTATTTTATTAATGAATATCGAGTGGTTTAACCGTCCTATTCTCAGTTCAGGCACCTTTGTTGTTGAGCTCTCCGGTTTGGATCATGCGGTAGGTTGGCTGATTCAATGTTTTGTCGAGGGCAAGTTTTACAAACTGTTCGCCCTACTATTTGGTATGGGTTTTGCGGTAATGATGACTCAGGCAATATACAAGGATAAGCCTTTTGCTGCATGGTTTACACGCAGAATGTGTGTGTTGTTTGTTTTTGGTTTATTACATATGTTTTTTGTGTGGCAGGGCGATATTTTGCATGCCTATGCTTTTACTGGTTTGCTTATGCTGGGATTTATATATCTGCTGCGTACAAGGTATTTGCAGAAGTACAATAATCCAAGATCAATATTAACATTCGCCTTGTGGTGGTTAAGCATTCCTATATTGCTAGCAAGTCTTGTAGGTGTCAGTTTTGGCGTGTTTGTTGACAATCAATCCTCATTACAACAGTGGCAAAAAAGCCAAGAGATTAGAACCTTAGTTTCGCAGCTTGAAACTGAAACCGCTGAAAATAAAGAATTGTTATCTGTACTACAAGTTGAAATTTTTGAGCACAAATCAGTAATTTTGTTAGATGGCGAACCCAATCTAGAAATTACCCCAACTGCTTCGCAACAGCCGTCAGGCGCAAACTCTCAGGGTGGCACTGAATCAGCCCCAGTCCTAGATATAAGTGAACCAACACCTCAAGAACAAGCACAACAGATTTTTGAAGAAGAACAGGAAATGGCGCAGAATAAAATAAATGAAGTAACCGCTCTTAGGAATGGTAGTTACTGGCAAGCTACCGAATTTAGAACCCAAGCTTCGATCATTTGGGCGATTTTCACTCCTATATTTGCATTAAGTTTGTTGTTACCTTTATTTTTGCTTGGATATTGGTTTGTCATATCAGGCACAATCAAAAATCACGCACAACATCCCAAGCTGTTTACGTATATGGCCCGAATAGGTCTGGGTGTGGGTTTGATCCTGACTGTTGCTGCATTAATCATTATGCGCCACCCCGCAGTTGAACATGTTATGCCCCTTCAAGCTGTTGCTGGTGTGTTGAATATTGCAGGTGAGTTTTTTATGGCCGCAGGTTATTTAGGTTTATTAGTAAGGTTGTTAGATGTGCCTAAGTGGCAAAAAACATTCAATAAATTGGCTCCTATGGGCCGTATGGCATTAACCAACTATATTATGCACTCCCTAATATTAACCAGTATATTTTATGGTTATGCGGGTGGTTTTTATGGAGAAATATCCCGTGCGTTACATATGTTAATTGTGTTGGCGATAGTCTTAATACAAATCCAAGTTTCTAGATGGTGGTTAACACACTACCAGTTTGGTCCGTTGGAATGGTTGTGGCGCTCAATAACCTATAAAAAGTGGCAATCTTTTAGAGTAGTACCTAGTTAAGCGTTTTATTAGACACTTGGACATTCTAAAAAATAGCACTAACTAAGCTAATCATTACTCTGTTTTTTATAAATAAGATATATAGATCTTCCTCAACAACTTAAAAGAGAAAAACATCATGTTAACTTTAAGGAAGTCATCACAGCGCGGTAGCGCAGGCCAAAACTAGTTTAATCTCCAGCATCGTTTTTAATTTGAATATTATTATGACTAGCACAGATGGACTTTTCCACGCTACGTGTGAACAACGAGGATATTGTTCAGCCTGGTATGGGTTTTGTTCGAGCAGACAAACTCACAATAGGCTGATAGAACCTGAATAGGTGATGTGCATCACAGTGGGGTTTATTGCACCTTTTCATTCAGACGACTGGCGAGGCGTTGCCTTGCCACCCATCGACAATGTTTCTGCAAGGCTTCATCTAGCAACAGGTTTTCAAGGGTATTAAAGTGTTTGCCAAGAGTCATTTCATCAAAAAGTAGGTGAATTCCGTTGTGACACTGCCGACAAATATAGATACCGGTGGCCAGTTGTTGACGCTTGTAGATTTTTTGAAAATAACTACGTCTGTGCATTTTTTTCGGGATTAAATGATGAAAAGTGAGCGCAGTGTTGCGCCCGCACAAGGGGCATTCATCGACTCTGGTTCCACGGCGATGTTGAGTTGATGATGCTGATGATTTACAACGAGTATCTGAGGTGAATCCTGCCGAGTGAGGGGTAACTTTATTTTTGCTCACTGTTCGCTGAATACCATGACATGCTGCTGCGGTGAATAGTCGGCGGTATGTAACCATTGCAAGCCAACCGCTCTCATTTCTTTTTTGGCTTGGCGTTGAGTCATTTTATGCAGCCCCTTGATTGGTAAACTTTTGTCTTCACCACGGTATTCAACCAGTATCACTCGACCACACGGTTTCTGTCCTCTCATAACCCCAGCCATCACTTCGCGCGGATACAAAAACTCATGATAAGCATCGACTAGTAACACCACGTCGACAATGGCATTAGGAATATTAGGAGTCTGGCACCTTTTTTAGGGCCGTAAGACAGCACAGTCTCAATATTCTTAACACTGCCGGCTAATTTTCGCTGCTCGATTCAGTGTGAGCATTTTAGGTTCTATATCGACGGCCAGTACTTTACCTGTTATTAATTGCTCAGCCATTGGGAAACTAAAATAGCTGGTACCAGCACCCAAATCGACAACATAGTCGGTGGCCTTTAAAGACAGCTTTTGAAGTAATAAATCGGTACGCTCTTCACGCTCGCGTTTAGGACGTTCAAGCCACCCGGCACCAAGATGGCCCATGACGTGGGATATTTCTCGGCCTATATAATGTTTGCCGATACCATCACGGCTGGCCTTACCTTACCTATTCGGTAATAGTGCTCATGGTTATCAATCTGCGCCTGAATTTGAGAAGGTTCTAGAAGCAATGTCAGGGTGATCAGAATGTTGATTATCATAAAAACACCTTAAATTTTGAGTCTGTTTTATAATGACAGCTTAAGTATTTTATCACCTTTAAATACGCAAGGACGAATCCAATCAGACTCATTGGTCAAGCCAGTTAGTCTAAATAACGTATCATGCCTGCCAAGAATCATCAGCTTTCCAGGTACAAACCCAATCAGGAATATCACCACTAGGCATGGGTCGAGCAATGCCATAACCCTGCGCCAACTCACAACCAAGTTGCAACAGTGCAAAGCCATGAGCGATAGTTTCTACTCCTTCAGCAATCACTTCACGCCGAAATGCTTTAGCTAAACTAACAACGCCTTCAACAATTGTTAAATCGTCTGCATCCTCTAACATATCTCGCACGAAGCTCTGGTCAATTTTAATCAAGTAAGCTGGAAGACTTTTTAGATAGGTGAGTGACGAGTACCCCGTACCAAAATCATCTAAAGCAAAGCGTACGCCAAGCTCATGGCATGCATTCATGGTCGCAGATACTTGGCTAACATCATGTAACGCACTGGTTTCCAATATTTCCAATTCTAAACTGTGCGGAGGCACTTCAGGATGCGCCGCCAACAAATTCGCCAAGCGAGTTGTGAAATGACCTTGTTGTAACTGATAAGCGCTAATGTTGACACTGATAGGTAGGTTTACTCCTATGTTTCGCCACTGGTTTATTTGTCTCAATACCGCGTCTATTACCCATTCACCTAGTTCCAGAATAACGGCATGGCCTTCAATTGCGGGTAAGAACTCCAAAGGAGGAATTAAACCACGAACCGGATGCTGCCAGCGAATTAAAGCCTCTACGCCTATCACCTCGCCAGTGCGCATATTGACCTTGGGTTGATAGTGCAGCACAAATTCACGTTTATCTAATGCTGAACTGATATCGTCTATACTTTGGCCCTGAGTCTTGATCGCATTATCTTGTGCGGTATCAAAAAAATGATAACGGTTTTTACCTGCTTGCTTGGCAACATACATGGCTTGGTCGGCGTGACGCATAAGTAGGTCTGCGTCTACGTGGTCTTGTGGATAAAAGCTGACTCCAATGCTCGCCGAGACTTGCATGACAGCATCACCCACGTGAACAGGATCAGCTGCTGCCTTTAACAGTCGTTTTAATACAGGCTCACTATCTTCGATATTTTCCAAATCAATCATGACGGCAATAAATTCATCACCACCAATACGTGCCAGTGTATCACCTTCTCGTAACGCCTCTTTCATGCGCTGCGCCACTTCAATGAGCAGTTCATCCCCCATGTTATGGCCGTGCAGGTCATTGACGGCTTTGAAGCCATCTAAGTCCATAAATGCTACAGCTAATGACTGATTGCGACGTTGAGACTGCACCATAGATTGACTTAGGCGGTCTGCCAATAATACACGATTCGGCAGATTGGTGAGTGCGTCGTAATGAGCCATACGTTCTAGTTGCTCATGATTTTCTTTCATCAGTGTAATGTCAGTAAACAATGAAACGCAATGCTGCAATAGACCATCAGCATTGTTCACGGCGCTAATCGTGAGCATTTCGAGGTAGATTTCACCATTTTTACGGCGGTTCCATACTTCTCCATGCCAATAGCCTTTTGTTAGAACCGTGTCACTTATTTCGGTATAAAATTCTGACGACTGATGCCCAGAGTGAAAAATTCTCGGGTTTTTCCCAAGCACCTCTTCAAGTGTGTAACCAGTAATGCTACTGAAAGTGTCGTTGACTTCAGTGATATTGCCCGAGCCATCGGTTATTATGATCCCTTCATGGGCGTGGGTGAACACGCTGGCCGCGCGCTTTAGCTTTTCTTCGACTTGTTTTTTTTCAATGGCGATACTTGCCAAACTCGCAGTTTGTTCAATTATGGCAAGATCAGCTTCTGTTGGGAGGTTTACATTGCGATGATAGATAGCGAAAGTGCCAAGCACTGAGCCATTTGTAGAACGTATTGGTTCAGACCAACATGCCCCTAAATTGGCACTATTTGCGAGTTCTTTATAGGACAACCAATAAGGATGGGTCTGAATGTCATCAACAATAACACGCTCATTAATAAAAGCAGCTGTTCCGCATGAGCCAACCCCCACGCCAATCTCTATGCCATGTATGGCTTCGTTATAAAAATCGGGAAGACTGGATGCTGTGCCGCTTAATAGATATTTTCCTGTGTCGTCTAGTAATAAAATACTACACAGCATGGCAGGGTTATTTTGTTCAACCACCTTCACAATGGCATCCAGAATAACGGGTAACGGCTCTCCTTTGGTAATCAGTTCTAGTACATGAGCGCGTGATTTCTCACGCAATTCTGCTTGTTTACGTTCAGTGATATCAATATGAACCCCATTCATTCGAATAGCTGCACCATCTTTATCACGCAAAAAAACTTTACCCATATCGTGGATCCATCTCCACTCATCATCCCCACATATCACTCGAAACTTGGCATCGTAAAACTCAGTTTCTCCATTTAAGTGTTTTTCAATAAGTTTACTGGTTGCTTCCAAATCATCAGGATGCACTATAGATGCCCACTTTGCGAGTCCATCAATCACACCTGAAAATAATTCACTATTTACTCTGAAATCTTCATCTTTGTATTTTTTTTGAGTGACCCATGTTTCATTCGCAATAATGCGATCTTCTTGAGGATAATAGTCCCAGCAGCCAATGTTTGCTCCTGTAACAGCATCGCTCAAGCATTTAATATTTTCTTTATATACTGACTGCTGTTCTTCTAATTGATGCAGATGAGTGATGTCAGTAAGTGAGCTAATAATATTTCCATTATCATTTTTAACCAACCTCATTTGAAATATGTTCTGGTCACTCTTATATCTAAAAAAATATTCTTGAGCTGTAGAAGATGCAGCACACTTTTCAAAAATCGCCTTCAGTTTTTGGCTTTCTTCTTCACCAAACAGCGCAAATATTGAAACAGATTGCATTTCACTGAGGGATAACCTTCTGAAGATGCGTTCATGTTCATTAAAGAAAATGTAGTTTCCTTCTAAAGGGGTAAGCTCTGAAATTCCAAAAGGTTGGCGGTTAAATATTTTTACTAAATCGACTTCTGTCATTCGGCTCTCAAGTTATCACGCATCAATATTATCCAATTATTTATTTCACAGAAGGTATGATTATAGATGGGTCTGAGCACAAAGCGGCTACAGTAAACATACTTTATTAGAAATATATTTTCAATCTATTAAGGTATACATTTTTCACCTTGATTGTTGATGAAAGGGACATAACTATTTCCCATAAAACGTAACGTATCTTATTCCTATTCCCTGAAACGATCGAGTAACGCCCTGGACTGACTTCTTTTTAAGCGGCCTCGATGTCCGAGCTCGCGCGTGTCTTAATCTGGGGCTAGGCAATGTATGAAGCTGTTAGGTCAAGTCCTGCACTAAATGCCTTCAGCATAATGACAATTCTGACTATGCTTGGTTTATCAACCACGTTTTTTATATTGTGTTGAGCGCTGCGAACATTGATACATGTGAGACTTTCCTTAAGTCACTTTAGTCGTTTATCATCGCCACTTTATAAATACTGTTAAGTGGACGTGAGAAAAGTTTCATGACCATGGGTTCAAAAAACTCTATTGCCAAAGTGTCATATTCGGTATCAAAAGCAGGACAGTCATATTTATTAATAAATTCTTCGGTAGCAGCAAAATATTTATGGCTTCGAAATTGTTCGCGCATCTCAGGGTCGAGCCCAATATGGTGGAAGAAATTTTTGCCCTGAAAAATACCGTGATGCTGCACAATCCATTGCAACTCTTCTGATACAAAAGGTTTAAGAATAGCAACAGCAATGTCAGGATGGTTATATGCACCCAAGGTATCGCCTATATCATGCAGCAAAGCCATGACCACATAATCATCTGCTCGACCGTCGCGATATGCTCGAGTGGCAGTTTGTAAACAATGGGTCAGACGGTCGACTGGGAAACCGCCATAATCACCTTCCAGAAGTTGCAGATGCGTAAGTACGCGCTTACCTCCATTTGAAGCAAACGGAGTCTGCTCTTTTAAAATAAGGGCCCAATCTTCAGCTGTACTTTGTGCCATATCACTGAATGTGGCATGTCTACTGATAACTTTATGCATATATTTTCTCCAAACGTCCAAGTGAGGATATTAGCATCACTATTTGCAGAAACAAGCGCTACGGGCTCATCTAACAATGTGGGATGAAGGTTTAATCATAACGTAATTACATCTTATTTTTATGGGTGCTGGGTAAATAATATGTATGTTTGGTGCCGTTGCTAATCGGCGCTGATCGGTTAAAAGCGAATTTACTGCCACTTTTTATTTACCCATCGTAATAATAATTGTGTGCTAAATGGATCAACATTTTAAAGCGTAGTTTTATACTTTGATAATTTTGCTATTCCTTATCATCGACAGTTAGTATTCAAAAACTTTTTGGTTACCTCAAGTAGCTTTAAACGGTTGTTGTTAAAACTGTGGTCGTCTTTTATCAAAGAATAATTTACACGATTGCCTTTCACCTTGCGCATTGCTTTAACTAGAGCATTTATCTCGGCAATAGGAATAACATCACTGTCAGCGGGAATAAATAGTATGGGGCGCTCTGCAATTTTATGCGCTCTAGACAGTAAATCTAAATGCTCTGATTTTTCGGTTAGTTCTCTAGATGACACTTCCCCAGACCACCCACGCAACATAAATAACGAATCTGCATACGTCGCCCAAAGCTTGCGAATTTTTGCATCGTCACTTTTAAATGTGACGCCAATGTTGGCTCCATCGTACACCACGCCACATCTTACTTCAGGGTTATCGAACATGCCTGCAACAGCCATATGCCCTCCCATACTGTGGCCTATATAGGATATATTTTTAGTATCTATTTTAAATTTTTCAGCATTATCTGGTTGTTGCAAAAATTGGGTTACCGCTGTTACATCTTGTTCCGATCCAGTAAACGAAAAGTTACCTTCAGCTCCCCAGGCTCCTCGATAATGGAAAAAAATAACATTCCAGCCAGCGTCGCGCATTCCTTGTGCAACATCCAAGTTTTTCTCATTTCCAGGATAACCATGTAACAATATTATCGTGGGGTGAGGCCCTTTACCTTGCGCGCCGTAATAGATAGCAGGTAAACGTTTGCCGTGAGATAACACTGTCACTTCAGCAGAGTTTTTTGGGTGAAACTCTACCTGTGTCTGTGCAAGTTTGGCGTGAATACCAAAAGAAACAATACACATTAAACTGACTAAGAAATACCGATAACGCATTAAAATAACCACTATAAAGACTCCACGTTTTAGAACACCAAATATGACACGAAATAAAGATATATTGCTATCTGTAAGTCACAGTTTTGGTGTGAAAACTGACTTTTAGGCAGTATTAACATGATGTTATATATGCAGTGCAACCATTACACTCAGTCAAAGATTTTGCAAGGTTTTAGCTTGCTTTGCCGGCTGCGGTTGCTTCAAGTATTTCATCTAATCTACCTGTTTTACAATCGTATATATATCCGTAAATAGGCACATCAGAGGGAACCATTGAGTTACTCCTTATGCGCATCACATCTTCAACAACACTTTTTGCGTTATCACTGATAGTTAACCAATTAATGTATTTTCCATCTGTTGTACCACCACCATCATGACTGTCATGCCAGCCTGTTGCATCCACGTTTGCTGTTTTTAAGCTCGCAGCTAAAAGATTACCCATGATTTTATTATCGAATGTTTCCATACCACAATCAGTGTGATGTATAACAAACCATTCTTTGGTGCCCAGTAATTTATGGGAAATAACCAAAGAACGGATAGCATCATCACTGGCTCTTCCGCCTGCATTACGGATAACGTGAGCGTCACCTTCTGCGAGCCCTGCATATTTAGCTGGGTCTAAGCGAGCATCCATACAAGTAAGGATGGCGAATTGGCGACCGGGAGGCATAGCTAAATTACCTTTATTACCAAAGTCTGCCACATAGTCAGCATTTGCTGATGTTATTTCTTCTACAATTTTACTCATCACTATTCTCCTAAGATGCATCAGTGTTAATGGTCTGAGTTAGAAACCCCATATGATGATTATGAGACACCTAATCCCCTTGTTAAACGGTTTGACACTATAGAAAGCTCATTATTTGATTGAGTGGTTTTTTGTTGATCGCATGTTGTGGCACAGTGGCATCATCAGCGGGATAACCCACAATCAACAACATATAAGGGCGCTCGTTATCAGGACGGTGACATATTTTGGATAAAAAACTCATAGGTTTGGGTGTGTGGGTCAAGGTGGCTAAGCCACTGTGATGCAAAGCATTGATCAGAAAACCTGTTGCGATCCCCACTGACTCGTGCACGTAATAGTTGCTTTGTTTATTGCCGTCTTCTTGCTCGGTATTCTTTTGGCTGAAGATTGCAATAAGCCAAGGAGCCTGTTGTAAGTAAGGTTTATTGGCATCAGTGCCTAAAGGTTTGAGTGCACCTAACCAATCATCTCCACCGCGACCTTCGTAAAAGCCTCTCTCGTGTGCTTCGGCCTGATCGCGCACTTGTGTTTTAACGTCTTGTGAATGAATAGCGACAAAATGCCAAGGTTGCTGGTTGGCACCGTTGGGTGCTGTGCCTGCGGCTTTAATGCAGTTTTCGATAATAGATTGGTTAACAGCTCGGTCACTGAATTTGCGGATACTATGGCGGCGTTTAATATCAGCATAAAATTGCTCTGAGCGCGTCAGCATTTCCGCTGCTGGATACTCAATAAAATCGTTTAGTGGTGAGGCATCATGTTTTTGCATGAGTCATTCCAAAACTAAATGTAGGTGTGAGTTAATGTATTTTAAATGATCAGCTTTGGCTAGATGACAGATAAATAAGTTATGTTTTAGAGTTTAAACAGCAAAAAGAAACGTCTATTGAATTTTAAATACAGCATCGATTAAAGGATATCTTGTGAGCAAAATAAATAGTACTTAACTTATAAAACGTTATGTAGGTGACATGGAGAAAATCAATCTGAAAAGTTTCACTTACGTGGCGGCTATATTCACAGTTATTTGGTGTTAGTCAAAAGCTAAATTATATCAAATCTGCAGCCTTAAAAATATGGCTGCAGATTTGGTTTTGGATTGAACACATTTTATAATGGACGCGATAAGTTACGATAATGATTAAAAGTAGCTAGGCTACTTTTAATGCATGTTCACGGCTAGCCAAGTATTCGTTATAAGTGCCTTGAAAGTTAATGATTTCATGTTCGCTAATTTCAATAACACGGGTGGCTAAAGACGAAACAAATTCTCTGTCGTGACTCACAAAAATTAATGTGCCATCGAATTTTTTGAGTGCGTTGTTCAATGCCTCAATCGCTTCCATATCCATATGGTTAGTGGGCTCGTCCATTATCAGCACATTGATATCTGACATCATTAACTTACCAAACAATAGACGATTTTTTTCTCCACCCGAGCAGACCTTAGCTTTTTTATTAAAATCGTCAGCGGTAAATAATAAGCTACCTAATAAAGCACGGACGGCTAAGTCATCATGTTTTGGGGTACGCCATTGTGACATCCAATCAAATAAGCTGAGATCAGTATCAAAATCAGCAGTGCTGTCTTGCGGGCAATAACCTATGCTAGCATTTTCAGACCATTTGACTACGCCACTGGTGGCTTGTAAATCATCAATCAAACAACGTAGTAAAGTAGTTTTACCTGCGCCATTTTCACCAATTATGGCTAGTTTTGCGCCAGCTTCTAAAATTAAATCTGCATTGTTAAACAATGGTTTGTCATCAAACTCATGACTCAGTTGTTCAAGGATCAAAGCCTGACGATGCAGTTTTCTATGCTGCTTTAATACGATTTTTGGTGTGCGGCGGCTTGAAGATTTGACTTCGTCTAACGTAATCTTATCCATTTTTTTAGCACGAGAAGAAGCTTGTTTAGCTTTGGATGCATTCGCTGAGAAACGATTTACAAAAGCTTGTAATTCATCAATTTCGGCACTTTTCTTAGCATTTTCTGTGTGAAGTTGTTCTTGGATTAATGACGATGCCGCTTGGTATGCTTCATAGTTACCAGGATAAATGCGTAATTCGCCGTAATCTATATCCGCCATATGAGTACATACAGAGTTCAAAAAATGCCTGTCGTGGGAAATAATAATCATGGTGCATTTACGTTCGTTAAGCACCCCACCAAGCCAATTGATAGTGTAGATATCAAGGTTGTTGGTTGGCTCATCTAATAACAAAATATCTGGATTAGAGAATAATGCCTGAGCTAATAAGACCCGCAATTTCCAACCGGGTGCTACCTGCGCCATGAGTCCAAAGTGATAATGCTCGGATATACCAGCTTGTAGAAGGATTTCACCCGCTCTTGATTCTGCTGTGTAGCCGTCCATTTCCGCAAATTGGGTTTCCAATTCTGCTACATGCATGCCGTCTGCTTCGCTCATTTCTGGCTTTGAGTAGATGGCATCACGTTCTTGTTTGACCTTCCAAAGTTTAGCATCGCCCATAATAACAGTGTCGACAACCGTGTAATCTTCAAAGGCGAATTGGTCTTGGCTTAGTGTGCCCACTTTATCTCCAGGCGTAATTGATACATTACCGGCGCTTGGCACTAAGTCACCACTGAGAATTTTCATAAATGTGGATTTACCACAGCCGTTAGCACCAATCAGTCCGTAGCGATTGCCGTGGCCAAATTTAGCCGAGATGTTTTCAAACAAAGGCGCAGCGCCAAATTGCATGGTGATATTTGCAGTAGAAATCAAAAGTAGCTCGTCCAGAATAAAAAATTAATCGATATGTTTGCTAAGTGGCAATACCATCGGGCAAACAAAGGCCGCGCATCATACGGAAAAGTGACGCTAAAGTCGAGTCGAAGTGATGATTATTTATACAAAGTGGTATAATTGTACTTCTTATAAACTGCTTGATAGCATTATCAAGCGGACTCATTTAAATTTAAAACCTTCCCTACTTTTCGTACCCATCATGCGCCAGTTACACATATGGTGGATGGGCAGTGAGTGATAACAAGAATAAGTTGGGAGCTTGTGAATGCTTAACAGCGGTCAATTACCCGCACAAAAACTAATAGTCATACCGAATTTCAGACTATGATGGATATGCGTACCAATTCATCAAACAATACTGCTTACGCTGATGCTGATGGTAATGTCGCTTATTCTCACGGTAATTTTATTTCCAAACATGATCCCAGCTTTGATTATTCACAGCCAGTAATTGGTTTCATCAAAAAGACAGTCTGGGATGATTTACACACAGTAGATGACATTATTAGTATTCTTAACCCTGCTAATGGTCGGATCCAAAATACTAATTCTACTCCCTTTATTGCTGCGGGTGAATTCAGTCCTAACACCGAAAATTACCCATCTTACATAGCTC
>JBNMPD010000024.1:0-22421 GCA_051276225.1 Flavobacteriales bacterium | reverse complement strand
GAAGTGAAACGCATTAGCGGCGATGGTAGTTTGGGGTCTCCCCATGCGAGAGTAGCACACTGCCAGACTCCTCATAATAAGAAAGGCCACCTTCATCGGGTGGCCTTTTTTTATGCCTAAAATTAAGGAACATTATAAACGCTTGGCGTGGTGCTATTTTTTATTCCGAAACTAAGTTTTGAAACTGTAGATAATTAAACAAACAGAAAATAAATTGTATACACCAGGAATATATATTTTATTGTTTAGTGAGTATGGCCACAACCGTCATCAGTATGCGGATGACCATGTGTAATTTCTGCTTGTGTAGCTTCTCTGACTTCTAGAACCTCAACATCAAAATTTAGGGTAAGACCGGATAAAGGGTGATTGCCGTCAACAATGACCTCTTCTTCATTGATTTCGATAATCATTACAGATTGTTCGCCGTCATCTGTTGTTGCTCTAAATGTCATGCCTTCATTGATGTCCATGTCTTCAAACATCGATTTTTGTACAGCTTGTACTAATTCTTCATGACGTTCGCCGTAAGCTAAACTAGGTGCAATGTCGATGACAAATTTGTCGCCAACTGTTTTACCTTCTAACTCATCCTCTAAGCCTTGGATCAAAAAATGGCTACCTTGTAAGAAAACCATAGGTTCACTATTTCTGGATGAGTCGATTTGAGTACCGTCAGATGAGCACACAGTGAAGTGGATAGTGGCAATAGTATTATTGATTATATTCATATTATTCCGGTCAAAAAATGACTGTATTTATTGTAATGGATAAGGAAGTGCTTGAGTAACGAAGATTAGGTTTTGTGTGGATTTAACCCTAAAAGCAGCTCCGATCTCAGTATCTTTAGCTAAAACGGCAAAGATCCATGTATGATCCGCATCAGCACCACTGCGGAGTATTTTACCACCGGGGCGCCAGTTTTCACCTATTTGATATTCAAGTTGTTCACCGCTTAAATCATCAGTAGTAGAATCAGTTTTCAAAATAAAGCCGGCGCGCTTATTACGGCCTAGATATTTTGTTCTTGCGACAACCTCTTGCCCCATGTAACAACCCTTTTCAAAATCGATGGCATTCAAAGCTTGTAGATTAAGCATTTGTGGAACGTATTCGTCTACAGTTGATGCTCGAATATCACCTAAGCCAGCTTTGATGTCTGCTATTTCCCATTGATTACTGTCTTCAGAAATATCACAGCTCAATAATTTTTTTGCATTATTGGGTTGTATGATTAGATATCGTTGCTCTGGGTGTTCAACAGACATAACCAGTCCATTAGAATTTGAAATGACAGACCTATCACCAGTTGGTAATTCGTCAAAAAGATCTTGTAGTGCACCTTCAAATAAATCACCAGATCCACCAATTATTCGCCAGCTATCACTTTGGTCACTGATATCGACTTTGGCAAACACTCCATACTTATTTAATTCAGAAAGGGATTGTTTCAACACAGAATTGTGGGTGACTAATAAAATAGAATCCTGCCAAGCGAATGTAAAAAACACACTCCATGTTTTGCCTTTGAAGTTGCAATGACAAGCTAAAAGGGCGTTATTATCATTCAGTTCATTAATATTAGCAGTTATTTGGCCCTGTAGATATTTGGCTCTTTCTTCACCCCTAATTTGAATAATGCCGTTATTTTTAAGCTTATTAGCATACTGTATCGTATGAGTTTGTTCTAATGATGATTGTGGCATGGTTTTGTTCTCTTATACTAATCAACGCTATGAATGATATGGGGTACGAGATTGATTTAGCAAGGAAAAATCTGAAAACAACATCTTAATACTGTTATTATTAGTAACTGAGAACTTGTTCATCAAGTTTAGCCCTGAATTAAATTTTGTAGATGAGGTTATTAGTGTTTGATAAAAAACGATATGGTCGATTGAAGTGGGCATGTCGCCGCGGAATGTTAGAACTTGACGTGCTGTTTATGCCTTTTGCAGAAAGTGGTTTTAATGAATTATCTGAAAAGCAGCAGGAAGTTTTTGAGCGCTTGCTGACCAGTGATGATCCTGATTTATATGCTTGGTTTATGGGTCATCAACCCTGCAATGACCAGGAATTCAGCCAAATGATTGAACATATTTTGAGTCGTGTCAAAGTATAGAATTGAGTTTAAAATATCTCGATTGCTGGTTATATTCCAGCTACTGAGCTGTATTTACTTGATTTTTACAATGCTAAATTGGCAGCCTGATATATTTAAATATGGGTTTTTACTGCAGATATTGATCATATCGATCACGATTATTTATTTCTTAAAAAGGCTATTGCTTAGCAGCCATGAGACTCATAATTCGGTCATTCTTTCCGAACGTGGTGAATGGATGGAAACCAATATAGACGGTCAAGTAAGCTGGAAAATTACTGATAAGTCTAGGGTCAGTATTTTTCTAGTATTTGTACATCTGATTTCACCGGTTAACAATCATAACTCAAAATGGTGTTTAGTATTTAAAGACCAAGTCAGCGAACAAGATTACCGAAGGATTTGTCGCGCTGTTATATATCAACAAAGGAGTACTGAAAAAAACTGACATATGACGATATGTAATGTGTATACAACCAAATTAGCCAATATCCTGAACCTTAAGATACTGTCACTTGTTACTTTTGGCCTTTCTTAGAAAAATAGTATTCATAAAAAATCTGAAATCGCTCTACCTACTGATATGTTTTTTAATATAAATACTTTTTGATGAAAACAGTTGTAAACGTTATAATCAAATTTTGACCGAAATGAAACGTTTGTGTTTATTTGTACATCTTTACTATCTGCATTCGTTAGTTAATTTTTAATGGGATTAGTACATGTCAATATCGATTAAAGCAATCAAGGCCAATCAAAAAAGTGCTAGTAATTGAAAAGGTTTAGCTTTTTTCACAACTTCGATGACATCCCAAAGAATGAATTTTTTCAATTAAAGTAGAATCTTTTAGCGGCACAGGTGTTTATGGCAGAGTGAGAGTACCACCCTACTTTGTATTGAGCATGGTCGAGTAGGTGCCACAAAACATAAGTCTTTAAAATTTTCGTATTAACCCCTATCAACCCAACCTGACATTTAAGTTTTAATTTGAATAAACGTTATGCAGAAATTCCTGGTTATTTTAATCCATTACTTTTGTGCAAAAATAGACGGCAAAAATCATTTGGTTTTAACAAGCATTTTATCCGCAGAAGATAACTTTAATATTTGAACGTGCTTATGAGATAAACACCACTCCTAAACAAACTCTATACTTGCCGAGTCAAGTTGTTAAAACGGTCAACATTCTGAGTTTGAAATCACTATAGTGAATAATAACAGATGGTGCAAAGTCTCGAGGCTAACAAGTGACTGCAGCCCCATCACCTTAATTGAAAATATACGCACTATTTAATGATATTTTTTATGATCGTAGGCTCGGGATTATCCAGTTTATTTGGGTAGTCGAGGTTAAAATGTAAGCCTCGACTTTCTTTACGTTCTTTAGCGCATGTTACAATTAGTTCGGCAACGGTCAATAAATTTCTGAGCTCTAGTAAATTATTGCTGACTTTGAAGTTGGAATAATAATCATTCACTTCTTGTTGTAATAATTGAATACGATGATGTGCTCGCTCTAAGCGTTTATTGGTTCTTACTATTCCCACGTAGTCCCACATGAAAAGGCGCAATTCATGCCAATTATGTTGAATAATGACTTCCTCATCAGAATCACTTACTTTGCTTTCATCCCAAGCCTTTATTGGTTCATCTAGTGTGCTTTCACTTAACCTATCAGTAATGTGAGCAGCAGCAGAATGAGCATACACTATACACTCTAACAATGAGTTGCTTGCCATTCGATTTGCACCATGTAAGCCCGTATAAGCTACTTCACCGATCGCATATAAATTAGCAATATCTGTTTTTGCGTAAGTATCGGTAACAACGCCACCACAACTATAATGTGCTGCAGGCACCACAGGTATAGGTTGTTGGGTGATATCTATACCAATAGACCTACATTTACGGTAAATATTTGGGAAGTGTTTAACAATAAAATCACTGGATTTATGACTGATGTCTAGATACATACAATCGGCACCAAGCCGTTTCATTTCAAAATCTATGGCTCTGGCAACAATATCCCGAGATGCTAAATCACCTCTTTCATCAAATTTATGCATAAAGGGTGTTCCATCAGGATGACATAGTTTTGCACCTTCACCCCTTAATGCTTCAGTTATTAAAAAGTTTCTCGCTTCAGGATGATATAAACATGTTGGATGAAATTGATTGAATTCCATGTTGGCAACACGGCAACCTGCTCGCCAAGCCATAGCAATCCCATCACCACTAGATACGTCTGGATTAGAAGTATACTGATAGACCTTACTTGCACCACCCGTTGCTAAAGAAATGAATTTACTGCGAATAACTTCAACTCTTTCCCGTCTTCGATTCCATACGTAGGCACCTAACAAGTGATCTTCTTTAGATTGGCTTTTTATTAGATCAACAGCGTTGTATCGCTGAAATAGATGAATGTTAGGGTGTTGTTGCACTGCTTCAATAAGTGTTAGTTGCACTGCGGCGCCTGTAGCGTCAGCTGAATGTAAAATTCGTCTGTGACTGTGGCCGCCTTCTCTGGTCAAATGAAACCGAGTTTCACCTTTTTCCGTAGGCTCGCGATCAAATGGCATTCCAAAATCAATTAACCATTGCATACAAGCTTTTGCTTGAGAGGCAGTGAACTCTACTGCGTCTTTGTCACATAAGCCATCACCGGCTAATAGAGTGTCTTCAACATGTGACTCAATAGTATCGTTTTCATCAAATACCGCTGCAATACCGCCTTGAGCATATTTAGTTGAGCCTTCAGAAATATCACTTTTACTTAATACTATCACTTGGCAATGATCTGCAAGTTTCAAGGCGTGACTCAAACCAGCAGCCCCGCTTCCGATAATAAGTACGTCACACTGGTGTTCAATAGTAGAGTGCATAAGGTAAACTTGGTACAATTATAGACTTGTTAGGTAATATTAATTTACAGTTTATAAATTACAATGTTTTTCATAGTTGATTTTATTTAAATGTCCAATTTTTATGATTAGTTAATTGTTCATAATTGTCTTTTTGAAATAAAAGTTGATTACATGCGAACTTTTTAAATTACGTAGAGTCAATAATAGTGCTTGCATGAGCCGTCGTATATTTTCGCACAGGAGTAAGGGCTCGAAATGAGCGAGCAGATAGCAGACCAACAAATTGTTGAAAGAGTACAACGCGGAGATAAAAACGCCTACGGGTTGCTGGTAACTAAGTACCAGCATAAAGTATCCTATTTAGTCTCTAGGTATGTTAAAAATTCAGGCGATGTGGCAGATGTGACGCAAGAAGCGTTTATTAAAGCTTACAGAGCCTTACCCAATTTTAGAGGTGATAGTGCTTTTTATACTTGGCTATATAGAATAGCAGTGAACAGTGCCAAAAATTACTTGGTGTCTCAAGGAAGAAAGCCTCCAGCAAGTGATGTTGATGCTGAAGAAGCAGATTATTATGACGGCAGTGATGCATTAAAGGAAAATAATTCACCTGAAAAAAGCTTGATGTCTGAGCAAATGGAAAAGTTATTGTTTGAGGCCATGGAAAAGCTACCTGAAGATTTACGTATGGCTATTAGCTTGCGTGAGCTAGAAGGTTTAAGCTATGAAGATATTGCTAACATCATGGATTGTCCAGTAGGAACCGTGAGATCGAGAATATTTAGAGCCAGAGAAGCATTAGATAAAGTTATTCAGCCATTATTGATGAATGATTGATTTTTAATTAAAGTAAAAATTAGATTAGCGGGAATCATATTGTATGTCGCAAAAATTTGAAAATTTATCAGCCTTAGTTGACGGAGAAGATGCCGCTTCTAGTACATCGAGAATCCATATTTTGGACGCGGTTAAAGATGATGTAGATTTACAGCTAAAATGGAAAAGTTATCATCTTATTCGTGATGGATTACGCCAAGAACTTCCAGCAAATATTCATTTTGATATTGCTGACAGGGTTGCCCAAGCTTTAGAAGCTGAACCGGTAATATTGGCGCCAAAGAAAACCTGGCGCGATATACCTTTAGTCAGCAGAGTCGTTCCTTTTGCAAAACAAGGCGGACAGATGGCAATTGCTGCTTCTGTCGCTGTTGTGATGATAATTGGTGTCCAACAGCTCAATCAAGCTGACGTAAACCAACCCTTCAATGCAGCTCCTCCAATCCCAGGTATTCAGGGTGGTTTATCACCAGTGAGTTTTGATCAAAATCGAGCCTTACCAAATCCTGATGGGGTAGAGCAAAGACGCCGGATCAATGCCTACATGACAGATCATAAACAGCAGTTACGTTTTAAAACGATACAAATAAGCAGTGACGAATCTACATCACTTGATTCAAATACCAAAAATAAAGAGGCGCAATCAGACATTGTTGAACACATTCCTCAATAAAATCTATAGTAGAGTCATATTGACTCTGCTGGGCATCATTTTTGTTCCTTTGCAAGTGCTTGCGCTGGACACACAAACTGACACTGCATCTACTAGTCCCTACCCATCTGACAGTGCTCAAGCATGGTTAGCTAAGATGTCAAACGCTGTTAAATCCCTCAATTACACTGTTTCTTTTGTTTTGCTAAAGCCTGGCATGGACTCTCAGCCATATCTCTGGCGTCACGGAGTTAATGAGGATGGCCACGAGATGGAACAGTTGAACTTATTGAACGGCCCCGGCCGAGAAGTGGTTCGTGTCGGAAATAAAGTCAGTTACTTTGAACCTAACGTTCCCCCTTATAGCTTGTACTCATCCATCATAAATGGGCCCCTTCCTAGCGAATTTTTACAACACCCTGAAAAATTGATGATGGGTTATGAGTTTATTATGGTCGGCCGGAGCCGAATTGCAGGTCGCGCAGCACAACAAATTAGGATCATTAGTAAAGATAAGAGTCGCTTTGGATTAAATGTTTGGCTTGATCAGGAAACAGGTTTACTGTTAAAAATGAACATGTTTGATCAGGATGCTCAACTTTTAGAACAAGTTCAAGTTACAGGTTTACAAGTAACAGAAAAGCCCGATCCGTTTTTCGCAAAGATTGAACCTGAAATATTACCCGAAGTGGTCAGTTTTAGTTCCAGTGATAAATTTAATTCAGAATGGACAATTGGTTACATTCCTAAAGGTATGGCAATAGTAAAAAGAGATTTTCTTCGTTTGTCTGGTTCAAGTGTAGTGGTTGAATACATTATGCTAAGTGACGGTTTGATAGATGTCTCTGTGTATCTTCAAGAAAGAGATGAAAATAAGCCGCAGAATAACCTAGTTGGTACGGTCCAGTCCGATACATTACTAACCATTGAGCATGGAGAGTTAAACATAACAATCATTGGGAAACTTCCAGCTGCCACAGCCAACGCTATTGCTAAATCAATTGAAAGATTAGCTGAATGATTGAAGAAATTGGAGTGATATGTGCAATAGAACACGATAACTCTCAGCAAGTTGTATTGGTTGAAACACAGATTAAGTCGACATGTGGTAGTTGCGAAGCTCAGTCTAACTGTGGCACAGGTGCAATTGCGAAAGTTTTTGCAAGCAAGCGTGAAACCTTACGTTTTCGATTGAATGAATTGGTTGAAGTAGGTCAAAAAGTGAGCTTGGGTATCCCTGAAGAAAACTTACTTAAAGCCTCCGCAATGGTTTATTGCTTGCCATTATTTGCTCTCGTCTTGTCTGCAGTTATCGGACAATCAATATTACCTTTAGTAGGATTAATGGCAGAAGGTTGGCTGATATTGTTCTCAGCTTTTAACACTTACATCACATTCAGATTTGTGCGACGCTTTTTAAGCAGCAGCGATCAAGGTGATTTTCATCCTCATATTCTTAAAGTTTTCCCCTTAGAAATAGACAATATACAAGTCAAACAACTATAAGCCCCATTTTCTCTAATAAAAACCAACAAACAATGCTCCAGTTGTGTCGCAAAGTGATTGATAAAACTGTAAAATTAATGCATATATAATTTTTTGTCCCATACTCTAGCGGCTATTTTTCGTTTAACTAGTTGCTTGGAAACAAAACCACTTGGTAATTTTCAAAAACTCTATGCAACACAAGCACATACGTAACTTCTCAATTATTGCACATATAGACCACGGTAAATCGACTCTTTCAGATCGCCTCATTCAACATTGTGGAGGACTGAGCAGCAGAGAAATGTCTGAGCAAGTTCTTGATTCAATGGATATTGAAAAAGAACGGGGTATCACCATCAAGGCACAAAGTGTGACTTTGGACTACACCGCAAAAGATGGTGAGACCTATCAACTAAACTTCATCGATACGCCTGGACATGTTGATTTTACTTATGAAGTATCACGTTCCCTTGCTGCTTGTGAGGGGGCTTTATTAGTTGTTGATGCCGGGCAAGGTGTTGAAGCACAAACATTAGCGAATTGTTACACAGCTATTGATTTGAACATGGAAGTGGTGCCCATCATTAACAAAATTGATTTGCCTCAAGCTGAACCGGATCGTGTTGCAGAAGAAATAGAAGATATAGTAGGTATAGACGCCATCGATGCAGTGCGTTGTTCTGCTAAAACAGGGATTGGCATTGAGGATGTACTAGAAGTCATTGTACGCCAAATACCGCCGCCAGAAGGTGAGATTGATGCGCCATTAAAAGCTTTGATTGTTGATTCTTGGTTTGATAATTATCAAGGTGTTGTATCTCTTGTGCGAATTATGCAAGGCGAGTTGCATAAGAACGATAAAATTAAAATTATGACCACGGGTGGAATTCATCAAGCAGATAAAGTAGGTATTTTTACACCTAAAGCAAAAGATACAGGGGTGCTAAGGGCTGGCGAGGTAGGGTTTGTTATTGCTGGGATAAAAGAAATTAACGGTGCCCCAGTGGGTGATACCATAACTTTAGCGAAACGACCCGCAACCGAAGCCCTTCCGGGTTTTAAAAAAGTTAAACCTCAAGTGTACGCAGGTTTATTCCCTATTAGTTCTGATGACTATGAAGATTTCCGCGATGCCTTGGCAAAATTAAGCCTGAATGATGCTTCCTTATTTTTTGAGCCAGAGAGTTCATCTGCCCTCGGGTTTGGATTCCGCATCGGTTTCCTAGGTATGCTACACATGGAAATCATTCAAGAACGTTTGGAACGTGAATACGATCTGGATTTGATCACTACCGCCCCTACAGTGGTATACGAAGTGGTTACCAAAGAGGGTGAAACTATCTATGTTGATAACCCTTCGAAACTACCAGCAGTAAATGACATTGAAGAAATTCATGAGCCTATAGTTGAGGCGCATATTTTGGTGCCACAACAATATCTTGGCAATGTCATTACGTTATGTGTAGAAAAGCGTGGTATGCAAACCAGCATGACTTATCACGGTAAACAAGTCGCTGTGAGTTATGATTTACCTATGGCTGAAGTGGTAATGGACTTTTTCGATAAATTAAAATCGACTAGTAGAGGTTTTGCTTCTTTGGACTACAATTTCAAACGTTTTCAAACGGCTGAAATGTCACGCTTAGATATTTTGATTAATGGCGAGAGGGTTGACGCACTTGCTATGATTACCCACAAAGACCACGCTGTGACCCGCGGCCGACAGTTAGTCGAAAAACTGCGTGAACTTATCCCCAGACAAATGTTCGATATCGCTATTCAAGCAGCGATTGGCAATCAAATTGTTGCTCGCAGTACTATTAAACAATTACGTAAAAATGTTATCGCCAAGTGTTACGGCGGTGATATCAGCCGTAAGAAAAAACTCTTGCAGAAACAAAAGGACGGTAAGAAACGTATGAAATCAGTAGGTAACGTAGAATTACCCCAAGAGGCATTTTTAGCTCTGTTAAAGGTAGGTAAATAAATGGCAAATTATTTTTCAATTTTTTTGGTTGCACTGACTGTTGCTTCGGGTTTGATCTGGTTGGTTGATAGCTTGATGTTTGCCGCTAAACGTCGCGATCGAATGGCAATTGCTGTTGGTCCCGGTAGTGCAACATCTGCTTTAGAACAGGATACTCAATTACCTTGGTTGGTCGATACGGCGCAACAAATTTTTCCTGTTATTGCCTTTGTTATGGTATTGCGTTCATTTTTGTATGAGCCTTTTCAAATCCCGTCTGGTTCAATGATGCCCACATTATTAGTGGGAGATTTTATCCTTGTTGAAAAGTTTACCTACGGTCTTAAAGATCCAGTAATGCGCAACAAGTTCTTTGATATCGGTAAGCCTGGGCGTGGTGATGTGGTCGTGTTTAAGTTTCCACCTGCACCAAACCTAGATTATATTAAACGTGTAGTGGGATTACCGGGTGATACTGTTATATATCGAAATAAACAACTTCAAATTAAGCCTGTATGCGATACCGCTGAAAACTGTGCTTTATTTCAAACTATAGATTTACAGTTTGAAAGTAGAGGAGAAGCCTACCAACAGTTTGCACCCCTAGAGAAATACACCGAACAATTGGGCGATGTTAGCCATCAAATATATCGCACTCAAGGCAGAGCTAGCTCTAGTCGTTATTATTCTCAACCAGGAACGCAGTCAGATGAATGGATTGTTCCTGAGGGACAATACTTTGTAATGGGTGACAACCGAGACAATAGTGAAGACGGCAGGTACTGGGGTTTTGTACCAGAAGCCAATTTAGTAGGTAAAGCGGTAGCCATTTGGATTAGTTTTGAATTTGACCGTGTTCCTAGCAGTTGGGTACCAGGGTGGATCCCAACAGGGGTAAGATTTGAACGTGTGGGTAGCATAAAGTAAATGTCTCACATCAACCCATACCTACCTTTGTATAAACGCTTGGGTTATACCTTTGCCTCTGAGGCTAATATAGTCAAGGCATTAACTCACAGAAGTGTTCATAAAGAGCATAATGAGCGTCTGGAATTTTTAGGTGATGCTATATTGGGAATGGTCATTGCAAAAGTGTTGTATCAACGCTTTCCTAAACAGCCTGAAGGTAAGCTAACTCGAATGCGCTCAAGTTTGGTTAAAGGGGATACCTTGGCTGAAGTGGCGAGAGAATTTGAGTTAGGTGAATTATTACTGCTCGGTCCGGGCGAACTTAAAAGTGGAGGGTTCCGCCGAGATTCAATATTAGCCGATGCAGTAGAAGCCATTATCGGCGCTATATATCTAGAAGCTGGTATGGCTAAATGTGAAACTTTAGTCTTAAATTGGTTTGCACCAAGGTTAAAAGCTCTGGATCCAGAAGCGGTTTCCAAGGACGATAAAACGCGCTTACAAGAATATCTCCAATCAAACAAACACCCCTTACCCCTTTACGAAGTCACTGAGATAAAAGGTAAATCACATGATCAGACTTTTTATGTTGAGTGTAATGTAGAGGGTTTAAAAAAAGCAGTGATAGGCAAAGGTAATAGTCGACGAAGGGCTGAACAGAAAGCCGCAAAGCAAGCATTTGAGAAATTAATTAATGATAGATAACCAGTCTGATAAAGAAACGCTAGTCAATACTTTCTGTGGAATGATCGCCATTGTTGGGCGGCCAAATGTGGGTAAATCGACTTTGCTAAATAAATTGCTAGGTCAAAAAGTCAGTATTACTTCACGAAAACCACAAACTACTCGCCACAGAATAATGGGTATCGACACTGTGGATAATCGTCAGGCGATTTATGTGGATACTCCCGGATTACATATTGAAGAAAAACGCGCCATAAATCGTTTTATGAATCGTGCAGCATCGAGCTCAATTGCTGATGTTGGTTTAGTGCTGTTTTTGGTCGAAGGTACTAAATGGACTGATGATGATCAAATGGTGCTGACCAAAATACAACAATCTGGATCACCGTGTTGGCTGATTGTGAATAAATCAGATAATGTTAAAGATAAAGAAACCATGCTGCCTCATCTAAAATGGTTGGGTGAGCAACATAACTTTCAGCAAATTATGCCTATCTCAGCTAAAACAGGTAAAAATGTTGAAGAGTTGCGTG
The DNA here is from genome assembly GCA_051276225.1 of Flavobacteriales bacterium. GTDB lineage: Bacteria > Pseudomonadota > Gammaproteobacteria > Enterobacterales > Alteromonadaceae > Paraglaciecola. The sequence continues at coordinate 10,380 of JBNMPD010000024.1, read as the reverse complement.
CTTTAGTTTTATCTACGTTGCCCGAAAGTGAATTTTATTTTCCAGAAGATTATATTACCGATCGTTCAAGTCGCTTTATGGCATCTGAGATTGTTCGAGAAAAGCTGATGCGTTTTACCGGTGACGAGTTACCTTATTCTATTACTGTTGAAATCGAGCAATTTTTACTTGCCGAAAATGGTATTTATCGTATAAATGGTCTGATTTTGGTTGAACGTGACACTCAGAAAAGCATGGTGATTGGTAAAGGTGGGCAGCGCCTTAAAACTATTGGCATGGAAGCACGAAAAGATATGGAAGTATTATTTGATGCAAAAGTCTATTTAGAACTTTGGGTAAAAGTGAAGTCAGGCTGGGCGGATGACGAAAGGGCATTGCGCAGCTTAGGTTATGGTTTAGATAACTAAGTTTCATCCTTAATAAACAAGAGGAATATATGCGTTCAATCACTGATATTCGCAGAGATTACACTTTAGCAGGCTTAGACGTTGATGACTTGACAGATGAACCTTTTGCTCTCTTTGAGCGATGGTTACAAAATGCAGTCGATGCAAACTTATCCGATCCAACCGCTATGACTGTAGCGACCGTTGATAAAAAGGGTCAACCTTCTCAACGTATAGTGTTATTAAAAGATTTTAATGAAACAGGCTTTGTTTTTTATACTAATACTGGTAGTAAAAAATCTCAAGATTTAAGTCATAACAGCAAGATTTCGCTGCACTTTCCATGGCATATGATTGATCGTCAGGTCAAAGTATTGGGTGTTGCTCAAAAACTAAGTTCAGAGGAGGTGGCTAAATATTTTAAGTCACGTCCTAAACCTAGTCAGGTTGCTGCTTGGGCATCGGCACAAAGCCGTCCTATTGATAGCAAACAATTACTTATGCAGAAGTTTTCCGAGGCGACAGCTAAATTTGCCGAAGAGCAAGTTCCATTGCCATCATTCTGGGGGGGATACAGCGTTGTTCCCCATCAAATCGAGTTTTGGCAAGGAGGGGAGCATCGGCTTCACGATCGTTTTGTTTATACAAAAACATCTAAAGGTCATTGGCAGACAGAGCGTTTAATGCCTTAATTATTGAGGTGAATTGTGTTGATAGATAGTCACTGCCACCTTGATTTTAGTTGTTTTGATCACGACCGAGTTGAGGTTCTAAACAACTGTAAAAAGTTGTTAGTAGATATTATTGTGATCCCAGGCACTCAAGCTAGTCACTGGCAAAAGCAAATCGAGCTGTGTGATTTTTATCCTCAACTTAGGTTTGCTTTAGGTTTGCATCCTTATTTTCTAAATAGTTTTGAACTAGACCATCTATTTCAGCTCACTAATCTGTTAAACCAACATCAGAATAAAGTGCTCGCCTTAGGCGAGATTGGTCTTGATAGTCACATTGATGTTGATTGGAAGTTACAAATACAAGTATTTGAACAGCAACTGATGATAGCTAAAGAATATGTGTTACCCGTTATTTTGCACCACAGAAATTCACATAACGAACTGATCCGTATACTCAAAAAAAATAATTTTACTCAGGGCGGCATAGTGCATGCTTTTTCGGGAAGCTTACAAGAAGCGCATACCTATATTGATTTGGGATTTAAAATCGGGATAGGCGGTGGCATTACCTATTCTCGGGCAAATAAAACTCGCAAAACGATTACTCAATTGCCCCTTAGCAGTTTGGTTTTAGAAACGGATGCGCCAGATATGCCATTGATGGGCAGGCAAGGAAAAAGAAACAGTCCTGAATATTTGCCTGAAATATTGGAGAGTTTGCTGGCGCTTCGCAATGAAACTAAGCAACAGATAGTTCAGGCATGTTTGCATAACGTAAGTAGCTGCCTGGTAAATTTTTAACTCTTTTTTAACTGCTTAATGATTATTGTTTACTGCTTAGATGAGCGAATGAGTTGTCTATATCTGACTTTATAGAATGCGCGGGTAACCAATATGCCTGCAATAGCCGCCAATATCATTAACATTTGTACTTGTTGATTGAGCTGTTTTTGATACTCACTATGGTATGCCATCACTTTTTTTCCTTTCAATATAATGCTCAAGTAACCGATTATTTGATCATTGTGTGTGATGTTTTGTACGAAGACTAGGGGTGATATAGCGTTTGCCTTGTAAGCATCAACGACTGATAAGGTTGAGTTGTTATCAGATAACACCCTTCCTTTGTTGTCGAATAATGTCACACCAGCAACATGTGGATCTGCGGCGATAAAATTGAGTTGTTGGCTTAATTGATCCAAATTATTTTTTAACAGCGAACTTATCAGTATATTACCAGACAAAGAAGATAGGCTAACGCCTAACTGATTCGCCTGTTTAGAATGCCAATTTAGTGATTGTTCTGAACTGATAAGCCAAAGGTTAATACAGGCAATACACCCCACAACAGCCAAGACCAGATTCGCTATTCTTTTGAATATAGAATAACGGCTAGGTCGCTGAAAAGGCGCAGTAAAGAGTGATGAATTAATGTTTTCCATGCACAAACAATAAGGGAAATTGGTTGTGATGCCAAGCTAATAGCTTGCAGGTTGTAAAAATAGCTCAGTACGCAGTATTAATGTCCTTATTTTGTAACTATTTTTGTAAACTGCTAGGAGAAATATTGAAAATCATCGGACAAACACCATATATGTTTCGGACTCTATATTGGTCATTACAGGATTATTATGATCTCAGTCAAAAATTTATTTAAATCATTTAATGGTTTCCAAGCTGTTAATGATCTTTCATTTGATATCATGCCAGGTGATGTGGTGGGTTTTTTAGGGCCAAACGGCGCGGGTAAGTCAACCACCATGAAAATGTTAACTGGATTTTTACTTCCTACCAGTGGTGATATTCATATTAGTAACTTATCCCTTAATCAATCCGCATTAGAGATAAAAAAGAAAATTGGTTATTTACCAGAAGGTGCGCCAGCTTATGGCGACATGACACCTCTGCAGTTTCTGAATTTCATTGCTCAGATTAGAGGTTACAAAGGTGCTGAAAAAGCAGCAAGGATCCAAAAGGTTATCGAACAGGTTGAGCTGCAGGAAGTATTAGATAGACCTATTGATAATCTATCCAAAGGCTTTAAACGGCGAGTAGGTCTAGCACAAGCGTTGATCCATGATCCCGAAATATTGATCCTCGATGAACCTACTGATGGCCTTGATCCCAACCAGAAACATCAAGTTCGCGAACTAATTAAAAATTTATCAAAAGATAAAATAGTCATTATATCGACCCACATTTTGGAAGAAGTCACAGCTGTGTGTAATCGGGTGATGATCATTGCTAAGGGTAAACTTTTGTTTGATGATACGCCTAAAGCGCTTAAACGACGGTCTAGATATTATGGAGCAGTGACCTTATATTTCAGCTATCGCGCAGATGCCTCTGAGTTAGGCGAATTAGAAGGTGTAGCGGAAATGGAAGAGGACCTAGTTACGGGTCGTGTAACCCTGTTTCCTAAACCTAGTGCAGAAATATTGCATTTAGTGACTGCATACATCCAGAGGTGCAAATTGCCTGTAGACAGCTTATATGTTGAGCAAGGTAGTTTAGACCAGGTGTTTAGACAAATTACTCAAGAGGTCAGCATGTAATGGGTAAAATAAGTATTTTATTTAAACGAGAATTTTCTAGCTTTTTTGCTACGCCTGTTGCTTATGTTTTTATTGGTATATTTTTAGTTTTGTCGGGTGTATTTACATTTTTTGTTGGTGGTTTTTATGAACGTGGCCAAGCAGATTTGTTACCATTTTTTAACTTCCACCCTTGGCTGTACCTTTTTTTAGTGCCAGCTATCGCAATGCGTAGTTGGTCTGAAGAGCGAAAAAGTGGCACTTTTGAATTGTTAATGACTCTACCAATCAGTACTTGGCAGGCCATGTTAGCCAAACATCTCGCTGCATGGGCGGTATTAGGTTTGTCGTTGTTGTTAACTTTTCCACTGTGGTTGACTGTTAACTATCTGGGAAACCCTGACAATGGCATTATTGTCGCCGCTTATATCGGAAGTTGGTTGATGGCGGGCGCATTTTTGTCTATTGGCATGTGTATGTCGGCCATGACTAAAAATCAGGTTGTCGCCTTTATTTTATCTGTGGTGGTGTGTTTTGTATTTGTGGTTAGCGGCAGTAATATTGTACTTGATGCATTTAAGAGTTGGGCGCCTAGCGTGGTGATTGATGTTATTGCCTCCTTTAGTTTTTTGACTCATTTTGAGTCTATGGCTAAAGGCGTGATTGCTTTAAATGACGTGATGTACTTTCTGCTGGTCACCGTCTGTTGGTTGTTTGCTGGCTTAGTTATAATTGAACAAAAGAAGGCGGACTAGTCATGCAACATAAATTGACCACATCTGTTAATTTGTTTTTGTTGGTGGTGGTTTTCTTTTCTCTAGTGTTTGTTAACAATCAATTATTCTCTTCGTTAAGACTCGACTTAACTGAAAATCAAGTTTATTCATTGTCAGAGGGCAGTAAGCAGGTCTTAAAAGAAATAGACGAACCTATCAATTTGTATTTTTTCTTTTCAGATAAAGCTTCTAAAAACATGACCAGTTTACGTAATTATGCCAACCGTGTTGAAAGTTTACTCACTGAATTTGAAACCTTTGCTAACGGTAAACTTAAGTTGCAGATGTTAGACCCTCAAGCTTTTTCAGAGCAAGAAGATCAAGCAGACCAGTTTGGTTTGACAGCTGCCAATATCGGTGTCGCAGGCGAAGCGATTTACATGGGCTTGGCGGCAACTAATGCATTAGATGAACAACAAGTCATCGCGTTTTTTGACCCGCAAAAAGAAGGTTTCTTAGAGTATGAAATCAGTAAACTGATTTATCAGCTTAGTGAACCAGAACCAGTGAACATTACCTTAATCACAGATCTTGCTATAAAAGGTGGCCAAAACCCCATGACGGGACAGTTTGAGCCACCTTGGACATTCCTTACTCAATTAGAACAATTATACAAGGTTGCACAACTCGGTAGCGATATCACTAATTTGCCGGATAACACCGACGTATTATTATTGGTGCACCCTTATGAATACAGTGATGCTCTATTATTTGCTATTGACCAATACGCGCTTTCTGGCGGTAAAATATTAGCTTTTCTTGATGCACATAATGAATCAGACCAAGACGCAATGATGTCCGGACCAATGCCTAGCGGTAATAGTTCAAACTTGCAGCGTTTACTCAGCGCATGGGGGGTGCAATTTGACAGTGATCATGTGTTGCTCGATGCAATGGCTGGACTCGATATACGTACCCAATCTGGTGATGTGACAAGACACTTTGGTTTTGTTGGCTTTACAGCAGACCAGTTTGATCGTGAAGATGTACTCACATCTAACCTCGAAGTGATAAACGGTGCCTCGTTTGGTATTTTTAAGCAAAATGAGGATGCCAAAACAACGTGGTTACCGTTAATTCAGTCGACCCAAAACTCAGATTTAATGGATGTTGGTGTCTATACCATGACTCAAGATCCTGAAGAATTGGCGAAAGCCTATCAACGTGATGCTCAAGTATATGTATTAGCTACCCGACTTTCGGGGCAAGCAAATAGCGCATTTGAGCAGGCTCCTGAAGGGGTGGAACTGACTGAAATAAAGACGTCAACAACTAACCTAAACGTTATTTTAGTGGGTGACACTGATATGCTTGCTGACCGTTTTTGGGTGCAACAATCTAATTTGTTTGGTCAAACTATCTCAACGCCTTTTGCTAATAACGGAGATTTTCTTACTAATGCTGTTGAAAACCTGAGTGGAAGCGATGCTTTAATTAGTATCAGAAGTAGGGGGGTATTTAGTCGCTCATTTATTAAGGTTGATGAGCTAACCGTGATTGCGGAGCAAAAATTCCGCGACCAAGAGCAAATACTGCAACAACAATTAGAAGAAACTGAGCTGCAATTATTACAATTACAAAATCAACAAGTTGCGGGAGGCGCGTTGGTTATCTCTGCTGAGCAGCAATTAGCTATTGATGAATTCTTACAAAAGAAAATTACTATACGTAAGTCATTACGTGATGTTAGATATCAGCTTGATAAAGATTTAGAAAGTTTGGGTAACTGGTTAAAACTGTTCAATATTGCCTTAGCACCCATGATACTTATTTTATTGTTAGTGCTATTAAGAATAATTTTCAGAACTAAGCCTCGTTCAAGCATAATTGAGCCCAAAGAGGCGCCCGCTTTATGAATAAACAACTGCCTATTTTGACCGCTATAGCGATATTGGCTATAGGATTAGGAGTATGGTTAAGCCAGCCACCCAGCAAAGGTAAATTTGAAGCGAATATTTTGTTTGAAGATTTGCAAAGATTGGCAAATCAAGTGAACAGCGTTGAAATAAAGAATGCCCAAGGTGTCTTGTACAGCGTAAAAAAAACAGGTGATCGTTGGTTGGCAACGTTTGATCCAGAACAACCTGCCTATCCTATTTCTCAAACTAAACTAGCGGATTTTGTCGAGACAATGATGAGTGTAAAGCTGGTTGAGGCAAAAACCAGTAAGCCGCAAAATTATGTCCGATTGGGTTTGCAACCTATTGATATTGAAGACAGTTTGGCTAGCCTAGTGACGTTAAAAATGGACAATAAATCTTGGCAGGTATTAGTTGGTAATAAAGTAACTAAGAGTGATGGTCACTATATTCTTAAAATGCATGACTCACAAAGCTGGAGAACAGATAAGAATATTAATTTACCAATAGATAAGTTTTCGTGGCTAAAACAACCCATACTGCCTTATCAAGCACAGGATATCAGCTCAGTTTCACGAGTTGACAGTCTAGATTGGCAAATTGTTAGGTCTGCAAGTGGCGACTTTGAGTTGATGAATATGCCAAAGGATAAAGAGTTGGAATATGCCAGCATTCTTAACTCAATTGTTGGCAGCTTAACCAGTCTTGATTTTGAGCAACTGCTAATTGTTGATGAAGACGTGACCCAATCGTTAAAGGTATTGACACAACTTGAAGTAAGCACAGAAGATAAGCATGTCTTTCAAGTGGTGGTTAGTGAGCTAAATGATAAACATCTTATTAATTTTAGCTCTGATGGTCATTCCGAATATTGGCAACAGTGGTATTACCAAATATCAAATTTTTCAGCACAACAATTAATAAGAACATTGAACGACTTTTTAGCAGAAGAAAACACCACATTAAGCAGTACAAAGAATACGCGTCAAAGTGTTGAGGAAGGTGAGTCGCCTGATTAAAAAAATCTGATGCATCACTTTTAGTTATTTTAACAAACCCTGTAAAAAGTCTGCACCTAGCTCTCTTGCTTTGGCAATGTTATTTTCAGGTATGCTTTCAGGTTGAGGATAATGTTTCAGCACCATTTCTATACTGCTTTCTCTGAGTATATGCAAAATGGGGTAGGGTGAACGGTTGGTATAATTAGCTGGATCATCTTCATCTTCTCCATCAAAGCAGTAATCTGGATGAAAGCTAGCGAGTTGATAAATGCCCCCATAACCCCCTTGGCTAATAAGAGAATTGGCTAATTCAAGCATATCTAAATATTTTTCAAAATCATTAAAGCCTTGTGGAAAAACAAGTAGTGTAGTTTGAATATCCAGTTGGTTGTCGAGTAACGCGAGCTCTTCAAGTAAGTGGCTCAGTGCATCATTAGCTTGGGTCGATGGAGAGATAGCATAACGAACACTTTCGCGTTCTATTTCTTTTTTAGCGAAAGGACAAAAATTCAGTCCTATAATTACCTTGTCTATCCAAGATTTGACGGCTATCTCAGCCGCGTGATCACTTATCTGAGCAGATATATTCATTTTATGAATGATACTTCACATAGGCTTCTAGAGTATTTTCAATGAGGCTGGCAACTGTCATCGGCCCCACACCACCTGGAACAGGTGTGATCCATCCTGCTCTTTGGGAAGCGCTTGCGTATTCAATATCTCCACCTAAACTTCCGTCTTGATTTCGATTGATACCCACATCGATAACGATTGCCCCAGGTTTTATCCACTCACCCGGGATAAAGTTTGTTTTTCCCACTGCCACCACCAATAAATCAGCTCGTTGTACATGTGACTTTAGATCCTGAGTAAATTTGTGACAACTGGTGACAGTACAACCGGCAAGGAGTAACTCCATAAACATCGGACGACCAACAATATTGGATGCACCCACTATCACTGCATCGAGACCTTTGACAGGGCGTTTAGTGGATTCAATAAGGCTCATAATGCCTTTGGGCGTGCATGGTCGCAAAGCAGGGATACGCTGAGCGAGCCTGCCAATATTATAAGGGTGGAAGCCATCTACATCTTTTTGTGGATTAATACGCTCTAATACTTGCTCTTTACTTATGCCGGCTGGAAGAGGAAGTTGAACCAATATGCCATCAATTTCATCATCAATGTTTAACTGGTCAATAATATCCAGCAGCGATTGTTGAGACGTTGTTGCTGGTAAGTCGAAAGATTTAGAAACAAAGCCTACTTCCTCACATGCTTTACGCTTCTTGTTAACATAAACATGTGAGGCAGAATCACTGCCCACTAATACAACAGCCAAACCTGGCGCCCTTCGGCCTGATGAGGTGATGGCATCAACTTGCGAAGCTATGTGTTGTGTTATGTGTTTGGCAATTAAAACACCATCAATTTTCTGTGCTGGCATAAATAACCTGAAGCAAATTTTTGTATATTTGTATTGTCACATACCGCTAGGGTTTTTCGCAATTAGGATGTAATTAAATTATTAGATTAAATCATTATTCTTAAGCCATTTCGTGTTGTTAATGATATAACGTGCGGCGTTATTAGGCCTATAAAGGACCATGTTTTGGAATTATCAGGTGTAGAAATTTTTGGATATTGTGCTTCGTTGATAATTGCTTTTTCTTTGACCAGAAGTTCAATCATTAAACTGCGCTGGTACAATCTGTTTGGTGCATTCTCTTTTTGTGTTTACGGTATTATTATTAGTGCTTACCCCGTGGCGTTATTGAATGGTGTGATTGCTCTAACCAATATATTTTTTCTTACACGATTATTACTGAATGTGGAAAATCAATTTTCTATACTTCAAGTGTCTCGTCCATCTAATTATGTAGACTTTTTTTTAGAATATCATCAACAAGACATAAAGTGTTTGTTTCCCCGTTTTATGAAAGTTTCGGCAGTACCCGCTAGAAAATATTTCTTTTTAACTGAGCGCACAGAAGTAGTTGGCATGCTATCAGGCTTTGAGGAGAGCGAAGATGTTTTTATTGTGGATTTTGATTTTGTTATTCCAGCCTATCGGGATTGCAGATTAGGACACTTCACTATTGGTCATGGACAACAACTGATTAAGACATGTGGTTATGGACAAATTGTTGCTTTGGCAGATAGTATTGAACATGAGAATTATTTAACCACCATAGGCTTTACTCCTAAAAAGAATGGCCGCTGGACTTATGACAATCATTAATAAATGTGAGATAAGATGAAAAAAATTCCAAATGAAAGCCAATTATTGAAAAAAGCGTTAGTGGTTGGCGAAGCATATGCAAAAAATAGAGGTTTCAAAACTTTCTCCTCAACAGACTCCGCAAAAGAGAAAGTTGAATGTATTTATCGTTTGTTAGCGAATGACAAATTAATAACACCATTACCTGCTGGTAGTGAAGATCTGTTAAGTATGAAACATAAACTAGCGGTGTGGTTGAAAAATAAACTTCCTAAAGATCACTCGTTGTTAAAGTAGCACCGCTTAATAGTGCTGTTTTTGAGAGGTCATTTGATAAAAAATGCACATCTAGGATTAAAAATAACCAATCAAAAGATTTGATTGAAAAAGTGTTTGACGGGCATATACCAACTCTGTACTATGCGCCTCCTCTTAGCTTTGAAGAGAAAGAAGCGAGGGTTTAGTCGGTGAGTAGCGCAGCTTGGTAGCGCACTTGGTTTGGGTCCAAGGGGTCGCAGGTTCGAATCCTGTCTCACCGACCAATTTTCTTAATTATTACTTTTGATTCGTATAGCGCCTGTAGCTCAGCCGGATAGAGCAACGGCTTTCTAAGCCGTGGGTCACAGGTTCGAATCCTGTCGGGCGCACCACGCGATCGAGAGGGCGAGAAAATAGTAAATATTTAAAGTTTAAATGTACTGCAGTTTATTGTGGTGAGCGTAGCTCAGTTGGTAGAGCCCCGGATTGTGATTCCGGTTGTCGCGGGTTCGAGCCCCGTCGCCCACCCCACTCGCGGGAGTGGTGGAATTGGTAGACACGCTGGATTTAGGTTCCAGTGCTTCACGGCGTGAGAGTTCGAGTCTCTCCTTCCGCACCATATTTATATCCATTTGATTCCAAATGGGCGATTAAATTTAAATAGTAAATCT
>JBNMPD010000023.1:0-23182 GCA_051276225.1 Flavobacteriales bacterium | reverse complement strand
TCGTGTATTTTACGATGACGTAATTCTAAGGCTGCTTTTAGCTCAGGTGACAGTTCAATTTTCATTGAATGGAGCTTGATCCTCTTTAGTTAAAAAATCAAGCATCTTCATTGATCACCGGTATATACTGGATATGTCTTCGGCAGTATCTGATCAAACTAATTTAGCAAGGAATATAGCATTTCGTTTCTCACCTTCAGTAAGTAAAAGCACTTTTTCCTTTGGGTATAGCGTTGTAATAACTTTTAAAAAGTCATTTGATAATTTGTCATAAACTTACGTTTGAGTGTTGTATCTTTTATCCCACATAGTAAATCGCTATTATTTACAGTGCTAAGTTGATATGAGATGGCGTCTATAAATCAGCAAAAAAATGTTAGCTAAAAATATTAAAAAACACAACGACCAACTGTTTTGTCCTTTTTTATTAGTACCCTAGTTCCTCACCACTAAAGTCATAAAACATGCCCGAATTACTCATAGACAATTGACTAATCATTTTCATGATCCCAAGAACTGAATCGTTAACATTTTCTTTTGCAGAGGTTCCGCCCATATCTGTTTGAACCCAGCCAGGGTGAACGGCCACCACGGCGACATTTTCATCAAGTTCCTTTGATAAATTCACAGTAAGCATATTGGCTGCAGCTTTAGACATTCGGTAACCATACCAAGCCACGTCTTGTTCTAGGGACAAAGATCCCATGGCAGAAGAGACGATGGCTATCTTGGATAAACGTTTTTTATTCAATAGAGGTAAAAGACAATGTGTTAAATATAATGGGCCGAGGGAATTCACCTTAAAACTCATTTCAGCATCCACATAATTAATAGTATGGATGCTCTGATTTTCTCGATCCAAATATCCAGCATTATTTACTATTAGATCTATTTCTAGATTTTCCTCGCTCAGTGTATTCGCTAACCGCTCGATTTGTTCAGAACAGGTAATGTCCATTGATTTAATGGACAATTTATCTGAGTACGTAGCATTTAATGAAATTAACTCATCGGCCCTATTTTTGTCTCTACAGGTAGCAATGACTGTGCACCCATTAATAAGGTATTGCTTAGTAAGCTCGAAACCAATGCCTCTATTAGCACCGGTTATTAATACAACTACATCACTCATTGTGGACCTATAAATGTCATGTCCCAAGCAACAGAAAACTTGAAAGTACCATAAAGGCATCTATCGTAACCAAACGCCTGAATAAATTCAGTAAAACAATATATTAAAAATATATGGCGTGGCATCAAAATAATCGATTAGAACACTGATGTTTTGGTCACTTTATTTATCCTAGACTCAAGGTTAGCTGCTTATGAGATAGATTTAATAGGGAATATTGAAGCAGGCAGACGCACTGGGCACAAAATGAGTTTGTTGATGGTGGCCTGTGTTTTAGGGAGCAAATATCCAGGCTCTGCAAAATTCACCTCATAATTGCAAAACAGCATTACTTGCGAGCCGCACATTTTTACTTATGTATGCAAAAGCAAATCATACAAAATGGTTTTCGTTTAAAAAAAATCTAGGCGGACGCATTGTGAGTCAGCAATGCCCGCTAGAGTACAAATTTTATAAAAAGAGCCTAAACTGCTATTTTTGAAGAGCCCTGCACGGCACCATTGATCTCAGCCATCTCCTCAATGGTCAAATCTCGCCATTGCCCAACTTTCAAGCCAGCTAATCTAACGGACATAATTCGAGTACGTTTCAGCTTCACCACTTCATACCCCAAATATTCACACATCCGCCGAATTTGCCGATTTAACCCTTGTGTCAACACTATGCGGAATACCATTTTACTCTGCATCGTTACTGGACATGGCTTAGTCACTGTATCTAATATAGGAATTCCATTTGCCATCTTTTGAATAAATTTTTCTGTCAAAGGCCGGCTAACCGTTACCACATATTCTTTATCATGGGCGTTTTCAGCTCGAAGGATTTTATTGACAATATCACCATCGCTGGTCAAAAAGATCAAACCTTCAGACGGTTTATCTAAGCGCCCTATAGGAAAAATTCTTTGTTTATGACCTATTGCATCAACAATATTACCTTTGATATGCAGCTCAGTCGTACAAGTAATACCTTCAGGCTTATGATAAGCAATATACACGCGGTCAGCTTTGTCGGTGGCGCTGGCTTGAATATGTTGGCCATCGACAGTCACAACATCTCCAGGCGCAACCTTAGTGCCTAATTCAGGGATACTGTTATTTATTCTAACTCTTTGCTGTTCAATTAATTTGTCAGCTTCACGACGGGAGCTAAAACCTGAATCGCTAATAAATTTATTAAGACGGATTAACATTCAACTCTCAATTAACAAATATAGGTTCAATTCGCTTAAGTAAAGTGATGTCTCTTTTACTTAATGATCCTGCTCGGATCCAATCTTTGAGCAATGACAACATATCTACACTATCTCCGGATTGTAATTTTTGCGCCATCAACTGCATTTGGATAGATTGACGTTTTTCTGCGTCTTTTTTTGGTGATTCCTGTTGTGCTACTATTTCCATTTTAATGGTCAATTCATGACGTTCAATATTAGCGCCCAGTTCACGAAAACATTGTTGCCATTGCTTACTCAAGCTAGTGACACACTCAGGTACTTCGTTATCCGTTTGCCACAATTTTAATGCGCTGAATAAATCTTGATAAACCTGACCTTTAGCAGATTTTGCTAGTGCTGTTAATTTCAGCTGCTGCTGGTCAACAACTATTTGTATTCGTTGTTCCAACGCACGGCGCTCACGCATCGGCAAAGCAGTGATCGCATCAACAACAACGTCTTTATCTTGTAAAGCAACTTGCACACTGGTCTTATCATCTGCACTACCGAGCAATGTCTCAAGCTGTGTAACTTGCTCTTTGACCGACACTACTTTTTGCTTAAGCTGTGTTTGCTCTTGTTGATTCGCCTCCGCCTTTTTGGCGAATAAACTATCATTCACTTTTCTAAATGCTGGCCATAATTCTGCTTCAGCTCTTTTGCCCGCATGCTCAATAGTTTTCCATACCTGTTGTAACTTCTTAGCATGTTCTACCGCGTCATTGACTGACTCCAGTTCTAGTAATTTTTCAGCTTTCGCTAAAAGTGCCTGCTTTTGCTCGGCGTTCACTTGATAGAATGCCGACACTTTATCCCTGAGTGGGTTGAGTAATTGTTGGTAGCTTTCGTACAAAGCATTTCGTTGCTTAAAATCTACTTCGCCAATATTTTTCCATTTTTGCTGAACACTTCTCAATGTTTTAGTCAGGTCGGTGACACCACTGTCTTGTTCACCTAAGGCTTTAATCTCAGCTAAAACTTGTTGCTTCGCTAACATGTTTTGTTCACGTTGCTTTTGTTGAACATCATAAAACGCTCGGCATGGCTCGAAGGCTTTTTCAATTTCGGTTTCAAAAGTAACATTCAAGGCATTGTCAGACTCAGTATCTGTCTTGCCTAAACTATTCCATTGATATCGCAAAGACTTAACAGCAGTAGCATGCGCGTTAATCTCTAAGGGAGTCGTTATCAAAGCTTGCACTTCTATTAACAGCGCTGGCTTTCGAGGAGCAGCAATGTAATCTTGCCAATCTTTTAAGTTCTCAATTTGTTCTTTAACGGATATGAAGTTTCTTTCTAATTGCCCTTTTTGTTTCTCTGGCAAAATATTGAACCAATTTTGTACCTTTTGATACAACACCATTGCAGTTTTGAACTTACCTTGATTAATCAGGCTTTCGACAGCTCTTAACTTATTTCTACAGCGTGAAGCTTCGCCATCCAATTGGTTTTGTAATACTTTTATTGCCTGCTGCCAACGTTTTAGACGCTCATTCCACTGTTGTGACAAGGTAGCAGGAATATGTGCCTGATAGCGGGTAACTGTATTCCGCCATACTTGTTTTTGTTCTGTTAGATATTCTTGGGCGGCTTCAATTTGACTCGCATCCTCGGGTAATGCCAAGCCTTCAAATTTTTCTAATAAAGATTTTCCCAAATAAATGGCTTGTTGAAAATCTGGAAGGTTTGTTAAGGTATGTAGACTAGATAATAATTGATTATTTAATTTTTCTAAATTTCTGTGAGCAGCTTGATCAGTTGCTAGCAACTGTTTAGTTAAGTTGTTTACACTCTCAATGTGCTGCTTGATTGCAAGCAAAAACTTATCCACCTCTGGCGAACTAATCTCACTGAACCGCGTTGTTAACTGTGCTGACAACTCCAGCAAACTTTTTTCGGCTTCAACCAGCAATGTATCAACGTTTTGTTTTAAAACTAATTCAGCTTGTTGTGCTTGCCATTGTGGTTTTAACAAGGCAATAGTTCGATCAACACGAGACGTTATATCCCTATGTTTTTGCTCTATTTCAACACGTTTAAGTTCTGGCAAACAAACAAAAAAATCTGCAATTTGTATGTACTGCTGAGTTAAATCTGCTTGTTGTTTTTGGATGTGTAACAAATCGTTGTGATCTTTCAATGCAAGTAAGCGAGACAATACCATTTTCACTTGCAACTCGACTTCAACTGGTTTCTGTTCTGCCATTAACCAGTCTTGAAGTATTGCATTGGCCAACTTTGACAAGACATTTGAAGCTGTCTTTTTTTGTATTTTATTAAGTAATTTACGCGAATGCACACAGTCTGTTAGGGTTTGTAGAATAGCAGTTTGAAGACCCTCATTTTGTGTATCAAATAATATTTTTTCTTGTAATTGCGACTTATCTGCTTTTTGCAGTAATCTCATCGCAAGTTCAGTATCTTTTTGTATCCATTGCTGGCCAAGCAGTTTTTCGATTAAACGCATATCTCGGGTTTCAAGAATAAATACACGTTTTTCTTGTTCTGTTAATGCTCCGTTTTGCCTATCAAACAAGGTGTTCTCAACAAACTGTTGAGACTTTTTCTGCACCCTTTCGTTCTTGGCAATCTCCGACATTTTGTACCAAAGCACAAAACTATCTAGTTTTTGCAAGGCAGCTAAACTAACACCCACATCTGAGTCGTTAAAAGCTAATTCATGCAGCACAGATTTTTGTTGTGGATCTTCTTTGTTGAGATTTTCTATTGCTTGGATACGTACCTGAGGATCAGGATTTTGATGTTTGGAACGAAAAAAGTGCTTAAAGATCATCCTACTTAAACCGCGCTATTGTTTGAATGTTATTGGAATCTTGTTTGAGTTCTTGCAGAAGTGATTCACGACTTCGATGAACAATCTCACCATCTGCACCCACTGTCATATGTTGATCTGACTTAAGGACTTTTGCCTGATAAATCATCACCGCTTGCATAGATGTTTCTCGCTGCTGCTCTGTCAGCGGCGAACCGTCTAACCATTTACCTGTTTCTACTGCTTGCAGTAATTTTTGATAAATAGGCTCAGACATCGAGGTTAATAACGCTGTACTATCCATTTTTAATCCGACCTTTTTAAAAATACCAAACGAACACGATTAACTATATACCAAACAAATCCAACCAAAGTCAGACCGATTGCAATGTTATATTGCAATCCACCCGGTTCCGCACCACCCCAATACATAAAGCCAAAGCCAGCCACAAATAGCAGCATAGCCAGCATAGATTGCATTTGAACACTTTGACTTTTCAGATACTTATTCAAGCTTTGCTTGCGTGCGATATCTTCAGCAACAGCAGTGCCTAAAGATAAACCACAGTGCTCGCAGCTTGGTGTTTTATCTGATATTTTTTTGCTACAAGAAGGGCAATTTACTAATGCCATATCTTTTACTCCAAAATTACATAACCAGTATTCGAATTAATACACAAAAGCGCGACAAGATGCCGCGCTCCAAAAAATCTCAAAAAACTATTTATGTTCTTTATTAAATTTGACCCAATACTCTTCAACCGACTCTTTCATTTCTTTGCGTAATAAGAAAATACCAAACAGGTTTGGCAATGTCATTACCACTATTGCCACCGCAGACAAAGTCCAAACTAGAGTAGTATCTGAGACTGCAGCCCAAACAAACGCAACCACATATACCACACGGTAAGGCATTACCGAACGCGGCCCTAACAAATAGGTCATAGCTCTATCGCCATAATAAGACCATGCAATAGCAGTGGAAAACGCGAATAATAACAACCCAATCGAAACTATATACTTACCAGCCTCACCAAAAAAGCCTTTGGTAAAAGCCAAGGCAGTAAGACTGGCTGAATGGATCAGCGACTCGCCTCTCACGATAACGTTATCTTTAAGCAAGCTGCCATCTACCACCTTTAAAGTACCTGTGAACTTATCATCTAGATCACCTAACGAAAAAACAACATTATCAGCAAATGAACGCGCATTAAAAATGGTAAAACCATTATTTACTGACTTACCGTTAACAACTTGTATCTCACCATTAAATTGAGTAACGCCGTGGCCTTCGACATCATTAATGTATGCATAAAGAGTTTGTTTATCTGATTCGTCAGACTCCGCATAATCACCCGCTAATATATACATGTCGGTGCGATCAAAGGTATTAACATGTTTATCTTTCCACACCCCTGAAGAAAGAATAACCAAACCGGTTATTGTACAAATAAGGATAGTATCGATAAACGGTTCAAGAATAGATACCATACCTTCAGCTACAGGCTCATCAGTTTTTGCAGCTGCGTGAGCTATTGGCGCAGAACCCTGACCTGCTTCATTTGAAAACAGGCCTCTGTTAACGCCTCTGTTAAAGGCATAAGCGATAGTTGCACCTAAAAAGCCACCTGTAGCAGCTGAACCAGTGAACACATCTGCGAACACAGACGCAAAAGCGGGTCCAACATTTTCGAGGTTAGCAAAAATTACAGTAAAAGCACCAACGATATAAATTAACGCCATAATGGGCACTATCTTTGAAGTAACCGCGGCAATCCGGGTGATACCACCTAAGATAACTAAGGCCAAAAGTATTCCAAGCACACTGCCTACTATTAATGGATCAAAACCAAATGTTGCTTCGATGCTAGTGGCAATGCTGTTGCTTTGTGGAAGATTACCGGTACCAAATGAGCTGATAACAGTAGCAATAGCAAAAGCAACAGCTAACCATTTCATATTTAAACGTTTGTCCATGTAATACATGGGACCACCAGCCATACTTCCATCTGGTGTTTTGTCACGATATTTGTGCGAAAGCGTTACTTCAACAAACTTAGTGGTCATGCCGAAAAAAGCCGTTGCCCACATCCAAAACAAAGCTGCAGGGCCACCTAAAAATAGTGCAAATGCCACGCCACCAATATTACCCGTACCAACCGTACCCGAAAGTGCTGTAGTTAGGGCTCTAAAATGTGTGGTGTCGCCCGGTGCGTCAGCTTTATCATATTTACCTGTCACCACCTTCCAAGCGTGTTTGAAGTAACGCACCTGTGGAAATTTTAAGTAGATCGTGAAAAATAAGCCTGTACCCAACAGCACATAAGGGAACCACCAAGCGCCCCCCAACATACCATCCATTGATTTCAGTAAATTATGAAAAGCTTCCAACTGTTTTCCCCTTAATTGTTTTTGTAGTTGTTATTTCTATTATTGTTTTTATTTTTTGGGTTTTATCTTTAGTCTTTATTTTTGGTTTATTAAAATTTTCTAGCGAAGGATATCAACTACAGCGCGCATCGCAATCAATACATCTTCACCCAATTGTTTACAACGAGCCGTTGACCAGCCATAAACTGGATCTGGCAAATCTATATTGTCTTTAAATGGCATTTCCAAGGTATAAGACAAACAATCGAATTCATGCCCTATTGCATTAGCTGCAACAGTTAAGTTGCTGCTGTTAGGTTCATCTTTATCATAGCCAAATTCGTCTTGAAATTCCGGCGTAGCCATAGACAAAGCTGCCTTAAATGACGTTTCAAGATTTTTTAAACGATCATCGTAATTTGGATTACCCTCGCAACCTGCAACAAAATTATAAGGCAGCGCTTCGTCACCGTGCACATCTAACAACATATCAACACCCACAGATTGCATCTTTTGTTTTACAAAAAATACTTCGGGGCTATTTTCTACACTGGGCGATTGCCATTCACGGTTTAAATTAACGCCTTTGGCGTTGGTACGTAAATGACCTCGTACTGAGCCATCTGGGTTCATGTTAGGCACAACATAAAACACAGCTTTGCTCAGCAGCAACCGTGATAATCCATCGTCTTCATCCAACAAACGCTCTAAAAACCCTTCAATTAACCATTCTGCCATGGTTTCGCCGGGATGTTGACGTGCGGTCACCCAAATCGCTTTTTTGCCTTCTTCAGGTTGACCCACCACCAGCAAAGACATATCGCGACCATCTAAGGTAGCTCCTAAATATTCTTGGCGACAGTCAGCTGATTTTTGTGCCCAACTGAGCATGTCTAAATGACGTTCGTAACTGTAAGGAGTAAAATAAGCATAGTAAATATGCTCAAATTCAGGTGTATGCGCAATGGTTAAAGTATCACCATCAAATTCACAATCTACGCGAAACCATTCTTGTCTGTCATAGGAAGCAACAGCTTGATAGTTCTGCCATCCTTCAGGATAAGCCGACTTTTCGAGATTGGTAATGCTTATCTGATGGGATATAAAGCTTTGGGTTTCTAACTTAAAATGAAACCATTGATAAAAACCTGATTGATTGTCGTTACGGATACTAAGTTGAATATTTAATGGGCCTTCTGCGCGGATAATTTGGATATTTCCGCTATCAAAATTGCTGCTGATTCTCACATTTGGTTCCTATGGACATTTGCTCTGAGTAATTTATCACAGTCATTATATAAAAGGACTATGTATGCACGTTTATCCCGAAAAAATCTGCCGTAGTTTTAATCCCAATGCAGTTGAATATCCATATGACTTGGCCAACACTTTTTGCTGATCATCCATAATATAGTATGTGGGATAACCTTGAATTTTAAATTGTTGTTTAAGTCCTTCATGCCCCAGCAAAATCTGACTTGATATATTGTGCTTAATAGCAAAATCTTGGACTTCTTGCACGTTTGAATAATCTAATGCCACTCTAACAATATTAATTTTTTCTGGATCAAGATACTCAAGATTACCAATACTGAGTGAGCAAACTTTACACCAGGGCGCAAAAAAATAAATCAGCGAAGTCTTGTCAGATTTTATTAAAGCACTGACTTGCCCGTCAAGTCCTACCAGCAATTGTTTATCAAGGGAGATCTTACTATCAACATCTAGCATATTACGTGATTGCCAAATACTGACGGCAAATACAATGGCACATAAAATAATCATATCTCTGGTCCAAATATGCCATTTAATCTGTTTAAAATTGTTATAAATTTTATTCAAGGGCCAGCTCTCTTGTCATTTACAAATAAAAACCCGCCGAAGCGGGATTTTATTGCATCAATATTCCAATTATTATTCCCTGACTACGCTTTAATTAACAAAGACTCAGGCAATGTTGCATACACCAAGCCAGACATATGCTGCAATACTTTCATCACCTGACAACTGTAACCAAATTCGTTGTCATACCACACATATAAAGTGGCTCTATTACCAGCCACTATTGTCGCTTGAGAATCAACAACCGAGGGTGCACGTGTGCCTACCAAGTCGGTCGATACAATCTCTTTTGATGCGGTGAAATTAATTTGATGTTGCAAAGATGAAAATAAAGCAATGTCTCGTAAATATTCATTAATGGACGTTTTGTCGGTTGACTCACCTAAATGCAAATTCAATATTGCCAAAGATACATTGGGTGTAGGCACACGGATAGAACTACCGGTTAATTTCCCCTCTAATAGAGGATAAGCTTTAGCGACAGCTGTAGCAGCCCCTGTTTCGGTAATCACCATATTTAATGGCGCACTGCGTCCCCGGCGATCACCTTTATGAAAGTTATCAATCAGGTTTTGATCATTGGTATATGAATGCACAGTTTCAACATGCCCACTCTCAATCACATATTTTTCGTCTAGCGCTTTTAATACAGGTGTGATGGCATTAGTAGTGCAGCTAGCGGCAGACAAGATCGTATCTGACGACAATATGTCTTTGTCATTAACTCCGTATACGATATTTTTAATAGCGCCTTTACCTGGCGCAGTTAATAATACCTTTTTCACACCTTTAGATTGCAAGTGCTGACCAAGCCCAGTTTCATCACGCCACATGCCAGTGTTGTCGACGACAATCGCTTGGTCAATACCATACTTGGTATAATCTACTTCACTAGGGTTGTTGGCATAAATAACTTGAATATAAGAACCATTGGCTTTGATGGCGTTTTTTTCTATATCAATGGTGATACTGCCATTAAAGGGACCATGCACAGAATCACGACGTAATAGACTTGCACGTTTTTCTAAGTCACCCTCTTTACCTCCTCGCACTACTATGGCTTTTAGACGTAACTTATTATTAGTGCCTTGTCTTTCAATAAGTAATCTGGCTAACAATCGGCCGATACGCCCGAAACCATATAACACAACATCTTGAGCTTGTTGCTCATCTTTTACATCAATTATACTGTGTAATTGTTGTGTCAGATAATCTTCAACTGATACGTTTTTAAATGATGGGTCGTAATGATAGGTGTAAGCTAATTTACCTAAATCAATATGCGCAGGCGCTAGTTCCATTTTATTTAGGGCTTCAAGCAATGGCCAACTTTCTCTAAGACGCAATTTTTGTTTTTCTTTGAGCCTTACTGTTCGGTGAGCCTTAATTATTTCTATCGCACTGGCACCTAATAAAGGACGCCCATAAACAGATATTTCAATTGCTCTGTTTCGATACAGCTTACCTAGAATAGGTTGCATTTGCTCAGCAAACTCTTGCCTTTCTTGCCAACTTCCTAATAGTTCCTGTTCTAACTGTTGATTCATAAATTAGTGTCCAATTTCCAAGAGTCATCCCAAATTTGCGAGCATTCTAATCAAGGAAACAAAAAGAACCAAATTGTTGAAAATTTACAGATTGATTAAAAAATCACTAAAAAGTCGGCGTTTGTACGTAATTTTTTTACAGTTTTAAGCAACTAACGGATATAAGCCACGATAATTGCACGCATTTGAAAAGTATTAAGCTAACTGACATAAATTAAAGTAAGTCCCAATTAAAATATGAAATTAACTTTCATCAAAATAAACAAAAATAAGTTTATTTCATAACAGAATACGAAAATTCCAAACCAATAACCTAGTTAACTTACACTTACTTTTCCATATACATAGCCTCCCGAAAACCAAACGGGGAAAACCCTAATAAGAAAAAAACGATAGTAGGTGGTGACATTATCAACTAATTATTGGATGGGAGCAGGGTAAACATCAAATTAATTATTTGCACCAAGACTGGAAGTGATATTTTCAGTGATAGTGTAATTTACATCTAAATCAGTCACTCACTTTTTGATAACACTGCATTCAGTTAAATCTGTTAATAATCTACGGATACACTCAATTTAGACACAGCCACCCAAGTAAAAACGTTGTTGAAGCTTACTGGGTATTCTGCATCCGAGCCCGGTGAGCCCAAAGCTACAGGCACATAACTGATAAGTGATGAGTGATGAGTGAAACAGAATTTGCTGCCCTGATTTACATACTCAACACGATTGAACCTATATTTTGCCAAGTACTTGGCTAATTACTTTGCCACATATTTTAACTGTGGCTTTTCCTTTAAAAGGTTACACACATGCAGATTGATATTAAAAGTACACAACACTTATAAAATCAGTCATCAACACTGCATTTAAATACACAGATACTTCTGTAGGCTTGCATATGCACTTGCCTGATGAGTACATTAGGTTGCTCAGACCATCTGGCATATCGGGTGTCTAGCATGATTTGCCAAGCCGTACCTGCAGCTACATCGGGTAAATGAAAACGTACATCGTGTTCGCTGGCATTAAATACTAGCAGCCAATGTTCATGTTGTGCAGTTGCGTTGCTATTTGGTCCACAAAGCTCCACAGCGAATGCCTGGTTATTATGATTTCGCCAGTCGTCCTCTAGCTTTCGCTCGCCATCTGGTCGATACCAATTAATTTTTTCTACATTATGGCCTAATGAGTAGCGATCATCTTTTAAATTGAGGTGATTAAGCATTGCACTACTTTTACGTAATGATATTGCCTGCTGACAGAAGGTTAAAAAGTCTTGTTTGGGTTGATTTAATGTCCAATCAAGCCAACTTATATTATTGTCTTGGCAATAGGCATTGTTGTTGCCTTGCTGTGTTCGGCTCAGTTCATCACCACCAAGAATATGCGGTATCCCTTGGGACAGCATCAATGTGGCAAACATGTTACGTTTTTGCCGTTCTCGCATAGCGAGTATCTTTGTATCTGTTGTAGGGCCTTCAACACCAAAGTTAGCTGACACATTATGCCCATGACCATCACGGTTTTGTTCGCCATTCGCTTCATTGTGCCGTTCGGCATAACTTACCATGTCCTGCAAAGTAAAGCCGTCGTGATAACTAACATTATTGACTGACGTGAGAATAGACCGGGCCTCTTTAGGGAATACATCACGTGAACCTAACAGGCGAGTAGCAAAATCACTGATATGACCTTTATCACCGCGCCAAAATGCCCGCACCGTATCTCGATATTTGTCATTACATTCAAGCCAATTTGAAGGGAACTGCCCAAGGCGATAGCCTCCATGTCCGATGTCCCAAGGTTCGGCAATTAACTTAGAATTGAGCAATACAGGCTCTTGACGAATAGTCCGGAAAAAACCAGACATACTTGAAAATTCATAAGGGTCTCGACCTAAACTAGCCGCTAAATCAAAACGAAAACCATCTACCCCCATCTCTGTAGTCCAATAACGTAGCGCATCCATGACCATTTTGAGTACATAAGGAAAAGCCGTGTTTACACTATTACCACAGCCTGAGTTATTAACATATTTGTTATAATCGACAGCCCCATATTCGTTACTCTCGAATAAATAACATGAAGAATTATCAAATCCTTTAAACGACAATATTTGGCCGTCTAAGCCTCCCTCGGCAGTATGGTTAAACACTACGTCTAAAATCACTTCAATGCCCGCTTCGTGCAACGTGTTCAGCATCGTCTTAAATTCAGCTACGCCGTCGTCAACTACATACCTAGGATCAGGACAAAAATAATTAATCGGATTGTAGCCCCAATAATTTGTTAAACCTTTATCGGTGATGTAGGGCTCTGGCATAAAAGCTGCTACAGGCATAAGTTGGATAGCGGTAATGCCTAATGATTTTAGATGATGAACGATTACTGGTTGGCACACACCTAAAAATTTACCTTTATACTGTTCAGGGACATCGGGATGAAGCTGAGTTAAGCCTTTAACGTGAGCTTCATAAATCACAGTTTGATCCAGAGGTGTCTTAGGTTTTAGACTTTTGGGTAGGTAGACCTCAGGGTTTTGAACGATACCCTTAGGGATCATGAATTGGCTATCACCATCGTACTGTGTTTTATTCCACACAGCGGGCCTATTCAATGCTTTTGCATAAGGGTCGATGAGTAACTTCTGATGATCAAATTTTAATCCTATATGCGGGTGATTTTCTCCTATCACTCTGTACCCGTACAATTGGCCAGTTTCAACGTTATCAAGCTGGCAGTGCCAAATTTTGCCCGTTTTTGCCGGCATAACGATCACTGTGAGCTGTTCTTCCGTGTCTTTGTCAAACAAACACAACTCAACACCATCTGCACTTGGGCAATGCACTGCAAAATTACATCCGCCATCCAGCATATTGGCACCAAGAGGATGAGGTTGCCCGTCTGAAACGCAAAAATTAGACATTGTTCAGCCCTTAAACAAAATAAATAAACTGGCTAAAGGAGGCAAATTAACATTAATAGAATGAGGCTGATCGTTCCAGTTATCTGTAAGTGACTGCATTTTTTTATGTGTTTTGTAAGCACTACCCCAGTATTTTTTATTATCCGAATTCAAAATAAGTTGGTAAGCACCTTCATCCTGCACCCCTAACTTAAAGTTTTCGTATGCGATAGGTGTAAAGTTAAGTAGCACATAAATCTTCTGTTTTGCATCAGTAGACTTGCGCAGTACAGACAAAATACTTTGATCCGCATTGCCATGGTCAATCCATTCAAACCCTTCTTTATTATGGTCTAATTCGTATAGTGCTGGATATTTGCGATACGCATGATTTAAATCACGATATAAGTTTTGAATACCTTGATGTTTTTTATACTCAAGCAAATGCCAATTAATCGAGCTGTCATGATTCCACTCCGCGGCTTGGCCAATTTCATTACCCATGAAATTAAGTTTTTTACCCGGATGGGCATACATAAAACCAGCATAAGCCCGAAGATTAGCCGCTTGTTGCCACTCGTCACCAGGCATTTTACGCAGTAACGAACCTTTACCATGTACCACTTCATCATGAGAAATAGGCAATACAAAACTTTCATCAAATGCATACACCATTGAAAAGGTAATTTCATTGTGGTGATAACGTCTGTACGAGGGATCTTTTGCAATATAATGCAACGAATCATGCATCCAGCCCATATTCCATTTAAAACCAAAGCCCAAACCGCCTTCAAACACGGGCCGAGATACCTTAGGAAAGGACGTCGACTCTTCTGCAATAGTCATCGCATGGGGGAACTTCTCATATACCTCTGTGTTCATCCATTGCATTAAACTAATGGCTTCATAATTATGGTTACCCCCGTCTACATTAGGGATCCATTCTCCCTCTTCTCGGGAATAATCTAGGTATAGCATGGATGCCACCGCATCCACTCTTAATCCATCAATATGATATTTATCTACCCAAAATAACGCATTTGCTACCAGAAACTGACGCACAGTGTCTTTGCCAAAGTCGTAAATGCATGAGTTCCAATCTGGATGCCAACCTTTGCGCGGATCTTCGTACTCGTATACGTGAGTGCCATCAAACCTCGCTAATCCGTGGCCGTCTTCAGGGAAATGGGCTGGCACCCAATCAATGATCACCCCTATATTGTGTTGATGGCATTGGTCGACAAAAAATTTAAAATCATCTGGCGTTCCAAATCGACTACTCGGCGCAAACAATCCCACCGGCTGATAACCCCAAGAGCCATCAAAAGGAAACTCAGAGACAGGTAACATTTCGATGTGGGTGTAACCCATGTCTTTAATATAGGGAATTAATTGCTCTGCTAGCTCTCGATAACTCAGATAAGTTTCTGCAGAGTCAGACGCTGGTCGTTTCCAAGAAGCCAGGTGCAATTCATAGATGCTCATAGGCTGATGATATTTATCTTTCTTGGCTTTTTTTAACCAAGCTTTATCTTGCCACTGATATTGCTCGTGGTCATATACCACAGAGGTATGTGAAGGATATTGTTCAGCGTAAAAGCCAACAGGATCTGCTTTGTGAGGCAAGTCATTGCCCGCAGCATCTTTAATTTGGTATTTGTATTTAGCTCCCACTTCAATGCCCGGAACGACTAAAACCCAATAACCGAAATCGGTTTTTTGCATCGGTAAACACGAGCCATCCCAATAATTAAACTCACCAATCAAGGAAACAGCACTGGCATTGGGCGCAAAGACCGCAAAACGTGTTGCTTGAATAGGCGCTTCTGAACCCACATCTAGATCAATAAGTTGTGCACCTAGTTGCTGATAAACGTTTTGTGCGCTGTGGTCAATAAAATGCACAGCGTGATAAGCCTCATCTTGAAACTGATAAGGATCAACAACCTGATAATGTCCTTGTTTATTAGCGACGTCAAATGCGTAAAATTGTGGTGCTTGTTTCACCTTAAACTCACCACGGAATAAATGACTATTATCGACTTTTTTTAAAGTACCAATCGGCTTACCCGATGTTAAATCAATAACTTTAACTTTTTCAGCATTGGGCAACCAAGTTGTGACAGAAAACATACTGTTTGAGGGCTGAAAATAAGCACCCAGATGAGTAAAAGGAAATGTACATTTAGCTTGTTTTAGTGCTTGTTCTAGCTGCATTTTTTCGCCTTAATAAGGGTGGTTCACAGAGTCATTGAGCCACAGTCTATTTTACTTAGAGGCGTGTTTCCTTGCCTCTGTTAAATTGGCCGCAAGATCATTAAATGAACTGTCATTAAAAATATCCTGCAAATTACGCGTTAATTTGCGTCGCCAATTGGGGTACTCATTAAACGTACCAGGAATATTAACTGGTTTATCCATTTCTAACCAATCTTCTAATTGTAGACTGAGCAGCGCACTTGAACCACTCGCCATATGCAACTGCATTCCAAAGTTTAACGCTTTGCACATGCTTACATTATGCACATCACGACCCACCTCGTCATTAACCGAATGATGACCATGCAAAGTATCTAAAATGGACTGCTTATTTTGATGTCTGCTGGCATATAGGGCACTTAAAATATCTTCAGTAGGGTATATCCCTAATTCTTTGCCTAACGCCAAATCATCACAATGCCAGTAACCTGTTAAAGTAGGCATATCGTGGGTGGTAAGTGTAGACATGGATTGTTCTGGGTAGTGAGCAGGTGAGAAAAACCCACCGTCTTGTGCTTGTTCAAAAAAGAATACACGATAAGAATACACGCCATTATCTGCTAATTTAGCCCTTATCTCATCTGGAACAGTGCCTAGGTCTTCACCAATCACTAAACTTTGATGCCTGTGACTTTCCAATGCCAAAATCGCTAATAAGTCATCCACCGGGTAATACACGTAGCCACCTTTTTTGGCATCATCACCTTTTACTACCCACCATAATCTCAATAACGCCATGACATGGTCAATACGCAGAGCGCCCGTGGCTCGCATATTGGCATCGAACATTTCAATAATTGGCTGATATTGTTGCTCAAAGAGTTTTTCTGGATCCATTGGAGGCAGACCCCAATTTTGCCCTAACGGGCCTAATACATCGGGTGGCGCTCCGACACTCGCGTCAGTACAATATAATTCTTTATTGCCCCAAATTTCAGCACTGCCTTCACTGACTCCTACTGCCAAATCGCGGTATAAACCAATCAACATCCCATTTTTTTGTGCCACTTGATTGGCCATTTCAAGCTGTAACGCTGCTTGCCATTGAAGCCATAAAAAAAACTTGACTCGTTTAGCATTTTTCTTTGTGAAAGTTTTCACTGCTGGGTTATGAAAATCTGAAAATTCTTTTGGAAAAACAGGCCAACCCCAAGAAGGCTTTTCTTGTGTAGCGAGACTCTCTTGCAACGCGTCGTATACAGCCAAAGTCTGCAAGCTATCACCCCCTTCAGCTACAAAGGCTTTAAATACCTTATTCAATTTAGTGTTTTTAGACAGATATTGGCTATTTTGATATTCAAACACTGATTCTAATGCCTGTAATTTTAGCGCCGTAACTGTCTCATAATCAACTAAATTAGAGGCCCTGACCTGCTGCAATTTATACTGAAAACTGACGTCATTCACTATGCTCTGAGTACTGACTTGCTGATAGCCATCCAGAGCAGTCACATCGATATATATAAAGTTTAACCAGCGCCGAGAAGAGGGTCCATATGGACTACAAGCATTAGCATTAGCCGGATACAAAGCATGAATCGGATTTAGTCCAACAAACTGCGCACCTTGTTTAGCCAACCTTTCAACTAAAAAGGATAAGTCAGAAAAATCTCCCACTCCCCAATTGTGCTCACTGCGCAAACAGTACAGCTGAACACTTAATCCCCAGACCTTTTGACCTTGAGTCAGTGTCTCAGGCTTGAAGCACGAAGACGGAGCAATAATAAGTCGCATGCTTCCTAGCTCATCGTCATCTATCACCAAGGATAAAGTGTGGTATCCCAATGGTAATGTAATTGGAATATCGATGATATATTCCTGAAACTCAATATCTTCGATATGCACTACATTTGCCAATTGGCCATCGATGGGTACAAACTGATGCTGTATGACTTCACCTAGCTCTGTATCTATCTGGGCCAGGTATTCGTCTGTTACTAGTTCGATGGGAAGACGCACTACAATTTGCAAATGTTCTTCGATGCGGAAAACCTGCACTGGGTTTAACACCGATAACCAAGTGTGATTACTACTGTCTTGAACTTGCTTTAGCAACAAACCGGGGGCATCAACCGGATAACCCATTGCAGCCAATAACTTATTTTTTGTTGCAGGATCTATGGTTGTTGAGTTACCCCAAGCATCGTTGTAGTTAGATTCAATTCCGCGATATTCTGCTAGCTGATCGAGTAACGAAGACGTCATAAACACTTTATTCCTATGCAATTTGACTATGGCCTATTGGCCTTTGATATGTACCTTTTAAATCAGAGCTACACAATTAACAATAGTTTATTGCTTCACGTGGTAGATCATTATTAGCGAGCACGCATCGTCGGTGACAATGAATTCGTTTGCAATAACAATTTTGTAACTTAATAACATATTACTCCGAATATTTTGCCTTGCTCGGCTATTTAGTCCATAATTCTGTAATAATATTTCAGTAGGGTGTTATTATCTTTCGTAATAACCTTATTTGAATAATCAGTTTCAAAAAGCTCAGAGGATTAAGACATGACAATAAAGGTAGGTATCAATGGCTTTGGCCGAATAGGTCGATTTGTATTTCGAGCGGCATGTGAACGTAGCGACATTGAGATAGTCGGTATTAATGACCTATTAGATGCAGACTACATGGCGTATATGCTTAAGTATGACTCTACACATGGCAAATTTAACGGTACTGTTGAAGTGACAGACGGGCGATTAGTCGTTAATGGTAAAATTATCCGAGTGACTGCCGAGCGCAATCCAGCAGATTTAGCTTGGGATACGATTGGTGTTGATGTAGTAGTTGAAGCTACGGGTCTATTTTTGACAGACGAAACAGCGCGTAAACATATTCAAGCAGGTGCTAAAAAAGTGGTACTTTCTGCTCCTTCTAAAGATGCGATACCGATGTTTGTTATGGGTGTTAACCATAATGAGTATGCTGGCCAAGATATAGTGTCTAACGCATCATGCACTACTAATTGCCTAGCGCCTTTAGCTAAAGTGCTAAATGACAATTTCGGTATTGTTGATGGCTTAATGACAACGGTGCATGCCACCACCGCAACACAGAAAACGGTTGATAGCCCGTCTTCCAAAGACTGGCGCGGAGGACGTGGTGCTTCTCAGAACATCATTCCATCTTCGACAGGCGCAGCTAAAGCTGTGGGTAAAGTTATTCCAGAATTAAACGGTAAATTAACGGGTATGGCCTTCCGCGTACCCACTGCTAATGTATCAGTGGTTGATTTAACAGTTAATTTAGCAAAACCCGCTACATACGCAGAAATATGTGCCGCCATGAAAGCTGCTTCTGAAGGCGATATGAAAGGTGTAATGGGTTACACCGAAGATGCAGTGGTATCACAAGATTTTATCGGTGATGAACGCACCTCGATATTTGATGCTACAGCAGGTATCGCATTAACGGATACCTTCGTAAAATTGGTTGCCTGGTATGACAACGAAATTGGTTACTCTAATAAAGTATTAGATTTAGTTACTCACATCAGTAAATAATCAACAAACCTTAATAAATGTGTTAAAAAGGCGACTGTTTAAGTCGCCTTTTTTGATCCACTTTTATAGAGAACCCAGATGCTATTGACTGATTCAACAAACATGATTATTCGAGATGGTATTCAGGTACTACATATCAGTAATGCCTTTGCCACTGCTGAAATATCATTGTTTGGTGGGCATGTTTTGAGTTTTAAACCAAAACATGATGCTAGAGAACGCTTATGGATAAGCCAAAGTGCCCTATTTGACGGTAAAAAAGCTATTCGTGGTGGCATACCTATCTGCTGGCCTTGGTTTGGCGATCATTCTTGCAATAATGACGTGGCAGCTCACGGCTATGTGCGAACACAAACCTGGCAGGTCCTCAATTCTGAAGAAACGGATTTGGGAACAACCATCAACCTAAAGCCACTTACTAGTGCAGGTGATGGGTTTGAATATAACGCACAGCTCATCTTAACGTTACATATAGGGCAACAGCTAAACATTCAATTACGCACCACAAATCTCGGTGACACAGCTTTAACTTATAACTGCGCGCTACATACTTACTTTGCTATTTCAAATATCAATAAGTGTGAGTTGCTAGGCTTGACTGAACAATACACAGATAAAACTCGCAGTTACCAAATATTCGAAACACCGCAGCCTTACCGATTCAACGAAGAAACAGACAGAGTACATCTGCAACAGCCAAGAGAGCTTACGATTATCGATGAACAGCTTAAGACCGAGATACTCTCTTCAGGTCATGACAGCATTGTGGTATGGAATCCATGGCAACATAAGTCCATCAGCATGGGAGATATGGCTGATGATAGTTACCTAACGATGTTATGTGTTGAAACAGCGATTACTCAAGGACAAAACGTTGCGCCTAAAACCACACATGTGCTTGAGCAAGTGATTAAATAATCATTTGCTGCAACACAATTTTATACCCATTATTGTGAGTCAACTATCAATTAATACTCTACATTTTTGGAGTATTGTCTTAAGTACTTAGTTTATGTGACAAATCACTACTCATTCAGCCATTATATACGATGCTTATTAAGC
Source organism: Flavobacteriales bacterium (assembly GCA_051276225.1). Taxonomy (GTDB): domain Bacteria; phylum Pseudomonadota; class Gammaproteobacteria; order Enterobacterales; family Alteromonadaceae; genus Paraglaciecola. The sequence continues at coordinate 2,558 of JBNMPD010000023.1, read as the reverse complement.
AGCTCAAATAGTCAGTATTTCACGAACAATTAACTCATAATATTCGACTTTTCTTGATTCATAAAATATATAACTATATCTGTAGATTATAAGTTAACCACCTTAGCGGTGTCAAAATGGGTGTGTTATTCGGTTCTTTTTACTAGTTAGCCTCGGGCATATGGGTGATAAGCTTATGTCACAAATGTATTAAAAACGATGGCCACAAGCATTGTCTATTTATCAGCCCTAAGCTTTTTTATTGACTAATATGTACCTGTTTACTTCAACAGGTTTTATAAAACGGAGGCATTGTTATGCAATTAATTATACATTCAGAAAATATGGATATCAGTGATCAGCTTAAAGATGACATCATTCAAAAAGCACGGTCCATATTAACTAACACGGGTAAACAAATTCGTAAGATCAAGATCAGATTTTGTGATAAAAAAAGCCCACAAGGAGGCTTAAACAAACAGTGTAAAGTGCAACTAGTGTTATTTGGCCTACCAAGCGTATTTGTTGTGGCGCACAAAAAAAATATTCAATATGCCTTAGTGAAGGCATTACAGAACGCAAGCAAGATTTTAAAAGGCAGTTTTATTAAAAGTCATAAGCCGAATATTAAAAATGTTGTACTTTAATGCTTGAGATTACATGTCAAAATGATTGAACAGGTCAGAAACGTTTTGCCGAATAAAGACATGCACATAAATACTATATGCACTTACAGGGTTATTAAATAAAAGCAGCCTCAGCCTATTTTATAGATGATTTATCAGTACGGATATTCTATTGCAGATTTTAACTGACCATCTTAAATGAGCGAACAGCAAAAATTGTTGTCTCGCCCACACAGACCCCGTAATACCTGTATGTTGACCAGTCACTTTTTTACTTAAAGTACCATACCAACAATACTTATCGTCATCATAAGCAGGGTCCTATTTTTATTACCCTGTTCTCACGTAGTTAGTTTATATCCTCAAATCCAAAAAATTGATGTCTGTTGTATATAACACCAATGTTGTTTATTCTTTGTACAAATATAGATAAAAACATTCGATTTTAGAAATCTCAGCCCCAAAATATTAGGCTGATTGTTTACATTTTAGAAGTATGTGAAAACTTCCTCGCAGTTTTTTTATGAGTTTCCAGAATTCAATCACAATAATAAAAAGAGGCACTATGATGATCAAAGTCATCAGCTTATTAACATGTTTTTTTGCGTTTAACATATCGATAGTATTTGCTGAGAATGTTTGGGTCATCCATGCGGGTAGCGTATTAGTTACGCCGGGTGAAAGGCCCTTGAGCAATCAGACTATTGTCGTTCGAGACAACATTATTGAGCGAATTGAAAAGGGTTATATTACTGCAACAGATGTAGACAATGGCGCCAAATTGATTGAATTAAAAGACCAGTTTGTATTACCTGGTTTAATGGACATGCACGTTCACTTATTAGACGAATTAAGTATGACAAGTCGCACCGACCTATTGTATGTAACCACTTCTATGCAGGCTCTAACTGGCGCGCACTTTGCTAATAAAACGTTGATGGCAGGGTTCACCACAGTCCGTGATCTTGGCGGTAATCCAGAAGCCATTTATGCTCTTCGAGATGCAGTAAGCAAAGGGTTAATTCCCGGGCCGCGTATTTTCGCTGCGGGTAGCGCACTAGCTGCAACAGGGGGACATGGAGATGTTGACGGTGTTAAACCCAAATTACTTAAGCTTTGGACACCTGAAACAATTTGTGACGGTCCATATGAATGCCGTAAAGCCACACGTAATGCAATTAAAATGGGCGCTAATTGGATAAAAATCACCGCGACAGGAGGTGTTTTATCGGATACTGCTACCGGCACAAACCAGCAAATGACAGATGACGAACTTACTGAAATTGTGCGCACTGCACATAGTTTAGGAGTCAAAGTGGCCGCTCATGCCCATGGTAATAACGGTGTCATTGCAGCCCTAAAGGCAGGTGTTGATAGCATTGACCACGGCACGTTTTCTGATGCCGAAGCGATGAAACTTTTCAAGCAAACCGGTGCCTTTTTGGTGCCGACGTTATCACCCAGTGTCAAGATCCCTGCAACAATGGAAGGAAATCCTTTTTTCACAGATGCTATCAAAACAAAATCATATGCCGCTTCTGCAGCCGCCAAGCAAACTTTCTTTAACGCTTATAAAGCTGGGGTTAAAATTGCCTTCGGAACCGACTCGTCTGTGACTCCACACGGAGAAAACGCTGATGAATTTGTTATGATGGTGGATGCAGGCATGTCAGCGACGGATGCGATCCGCTCAGCAACCATCACAAGCGCTGAGTTAACTTACCGCCGGCAGAGCCGGAGGCTTATTGAGTGACGCCCTCGAAGGGCTAAAGTAAGCGCCCAAGGCGCCGCTAAATCCCAATATTCAGCTGGTCTTGATGAACATTATTTTTTTCTTGATTACGGATATACTCTTTAACCATATCTTCATCAAGCCCAACTGTTGATACATAATATCCTCTAGCCCAGAATGCTTCTCCATTGAAATTTCGCTGTCGACCTTTGAAATTCTTA
>JBNMPD010000022.1:0-23610 GCA_051276225.1 Flavobacteriales bacterium | reverse complement strand
CGATGGGCATGATGTACTCCATGTCTGAAAGCACAGATAACCCCAACTATTTGGTTGATCACAGTTCGTCTGTGGTGGTGATAAATCCGAAGGCACAAGTAGTTGGGCGCTTTAAACCTGATTTTGTTGTAGGACAATTACCTATTAGTGAAGGTCAAAAAATACTATCTGATATGCCAGCAATTATGTCCCAATAAATTACGATTAAATGCACATAAGGCAAGCTAATAAAAGTGATGCACATGCTTTAGGGCAATTAGTTTTTTCATCCGCGCCTGATTCACTAGCAGCAATCTTTGATATAAACGAAGAATTGTCAGCGATAAACTTTTTGTGTGAGAGTCTTCTATCCTCAGATGGTCAATACGGTTATGCAAACCATTGGGTGGCCGAAATTGATAATCAAGTTGTCGGTTGTTTTAGCGTTTGGCACGATGATTTACCCAAACTTTTTCACCAAGCTACATTGACTACGTTAATCCGTTTTTATGGTATTGCCCATGCGTTATCAATAGTTCAGGCTAGTCAAACTTTGCAATATTGTATCCCTAAACCTAAAAAGCATGAGTGGTGCATTGGACATTTTGCTGTGCTTGCACAGTATCAAAAACAAGGTGTTGGAACAGCTTTATTAAAATTGATGCAACAACAAGCATTGACCTCTAGCAAACTAATTTTAAGTCTTGATGTTGACTGCGACAATGACCACCCTCTAAATTTTTACCTAGGTCAAGGTTTTGTAGCGTTAAACAAATCAGAAGTTAGTCCGAGAATGCAAGCCCTAGGCATTGGTTCACATCTTCATATGAATCGAACCCTTTAACTCAGGCTTTATAACTAACGCTTAGGTTAATCTAACCATTGCCCTTGAGCTGTTGGCATAAAGAAGGGTTGAGAAAACCAGTAGTATCTAGCTGTCTCGTCTATGCTAGGCGCAGTGCAATTTACCCTGTGTCTTCCGGGCTTAATAATTGGCTGGGTATTTACTAAAATAGTATTTTCTTTAATAGTCTTGTTTAGTACTTGACCATTTTGAAAACAGTTTATTTGCTGCGGGATTAAGTCTTCAGTTTTAACATTAAAGGTCAATTTTTGATTTTGAATAGGCCGTGCAACCTTTGGGTCATCCGGGAAAATATTGGTGACTGGCATCGCCAAGCTATTTAATTTGACTCTCAAAGTCTTAATCTTACTGAACACCCCAGCCGCTGGAAAACGAGGTAAAGCAGAAAAGTCACTGTATGAAGCTATTGCCCCACTATGCTGAGCAAATCCAATATAACCTTGAGTGCTGAGCTGCATTTTTAATTGTTTATCAAATTCACCGTATGGATAAGCAAAATATTTAAGACTGTACCCCATTTTTTGCTCAAGTATTTTTTCAGCCTCTTCGACATCTTGCATGGTGCGACTAAGCCAACCTTGTTTTGATTCATCGGCATTTTTAGTAAGTAAGTGGTTATGTTGTTTTCCATGATTGGCAAAACTGGCCTTTTCTGTTGCCATAAGTTTTACTTGCTGCCAGTTAAGTTGGTGACCCACAGCACCAATAAGAGGAGGATTTACAAAAACTGTATATGGAAATGCAAACTCTTTAAGAATAGGATGTGCATTGTCATAGATGTTTTTATAACCGTCATCAAAGGTGATAACTACTGTTTTATCAGGTAAAGGCTGGTTGTTTTGTAGGGCTTCAATAACTTGTTTTAGAGGTGATACTTTATGATGATCCGCCAAATATTGCATGTGTTGGCGAAAAGTATCAGGAGATACTGAGGTCACTTTAGGTGTACTTTTGCTGACGTGGTGATATAACAATATAACAGCATTGTCCTTTGCCAAAGTGTTTATGCTTAACATCGCAGATGTTAATATTAAGATATAAATACTCCAAGAAGCTCTCATCACTTTCCTTCAACAATGATAATTATATGAATAACATTCTATCAAACTTCTTTCAGATTAGTCTGCACCAAAAAATTATTGTTATTGCATTACCCATGATCCTAAGCAATGTCACAACTCCTCTTATGGGTTTAGTTGACACTGCAGTACTGGGACATATGCAGGACACATATTTTCTAGCTGGTGCCTCAGTAGCCGCATTGGTTATCACGCAATTATACTGGTTATGCGGCTTTCTAAGAATGACCAGTACAGGCCTCAGTGCGCAAGCAAAAGGTAGTGAAGATCCGTATCAGCTTAGTCAAAGTTTGTTTCAGGGAATATTGATTGGTTTTTTGTTAGGCTGCTTTTTGTTAATAATACAAGATGGGATTTTAGCTCTAGGATTATACTTTGCTGATGCTACTCCGGTTATTGAAGGCGTTATATCGGAGTATTTCCGAATACGTATCTGGGGCGCGCCCGCTGCAATAGTTAACCTAGCTTTAATTGGTTGGCTGATTGGCCAACAAAAAGCCAAGCCAGTGTTACTGATACAGGTGTTCGCAAACTTATTGAATCTGATACTTAATCTGTGGTTTGTTTTTGGTCTAGGACTGGAGGTCTTTGGTGTGGCATTGGCAAGTGTTGTAGCTGAATATTTCATCACAATAATGAGTATGATCGCGGCACTAAAAATTATTGGTAAAACAGTAATACAGAAAAAATGGTTTTCAGTTGTTTATTTACAACCTTTATTATCGTTGAACGGTAATACATTTTTTCGAAACCTGATCTTACAGGCCTGCATCGCTTTTCTTATTTTTAAAGGGGTGGGCTTTGGCTCTACGTCAGCGGCAATCAATGCGATTTTGATGCAGTTTTTCAGTTTAATTGCCCTTGGCTTAGATGGTGTCGCTTATGCTGCAGAAGCATTGGTTGGCGAACAAAAAGGAAAAAAAAGCGCCAAAGGTATTATCTATGTCACCTTGCACGGATTAGTGTGGTCAACACTTGTTGCTGTAGTTTACTCGTTAATATTTGTGGTGTGGGGAACGGAAATTATTTCTACCATAACGGATCAACCAGTCCTTAAGTTAGAAATGAAAGACTATCTAATATTTGTATATTGTTTGCCTATTGTCGCCCATTGGTGCTTCTTTTTTGATGGTGTATTTGTGGGGTTAACCCGCGCGAAGGCGATGCGAAACAGTATGTTTTTGTGTGGGGTGGCCGTTTACTTTCCTGCATTTTGGGTGTTTATATCATATGCAAACCAAGGTTTATGGATGGCGATGTTACTTTTCTTACTATTTCGTGGAGTAAGTTTAGGCGCATACTTTATTTATCTTTGTCGAACTGAGAAGGTGGCGCTTTGAAGCTATTTGTCATGCGTTGGAGCAAAATGCCTAAATAACCTCTAATAGAATATGCACTACCCACTGCCAACAAAACTAGCCCCGGGATTTGAATAATAGGCGCAAATTTAGCGCCTATTAAAACAACAACCGCGCCTGAACAAAATATACCAAGACCACGTTTAAAAAAAGCCCAGCTTCTGCTCGGGTCGTTAGCTAAGCGCTTAAACCAGTTAATGATCTTGTCCATGCTGGGCTAGCACCTGTTGATACGTTTAGTAGTAAGAGTGTTCACCCGCTTGGTGTTCAGTGGCATCTTTAATCGCAATTAATTCACCTGCAAACTGCTCGAGCATTTGTTTTTCGATACCGTCTTTTAAGGTGACATCTACTTGAGCACAGCCGTTACAGCCACCACCAAATTCCAGTATGGCTTCTTTTTGTGGAGTGATTTCGATTAAAGTCACCTTACCACCATGGCTAGCAAGTTGTGGGTTGATTTCAGCTTCAATCATATAACTTACACGCTCGGCTAATGGTGCGTCATTATCAACTTTGCGTGCTTTGGCATTTGGCGCTTTAAGTGTTAGCTGTGAGCCCATTTGGTCAGTGACAAAATCAATTTCGGCTTCTTCTAAAAAAGGAGCGCTTTCTAGGTCAACAACTGCATCAAAACCATTAAATTCTAGAACAGTGTCTGACTTTTCTATCGCGTCTGGCGGACAATAAGATACGCCACATTCCGCACTGGGTGTGCCAGGGCTAACCACAAACACTCTAATGTTAGTGTCAGTTTCTTGGTTTGCTAGCAGTTTACAGAAGTGTGCTTGCGCTGTTTCTGAAATGTTTATCATGGGCTATCTACCTCTAAAATGTGTGTTCATATATAATAACAAAATTACTTGACTAAAACACTCAAGTAATAGTTTTTCCTTATGTTAATTATAACTAAAACGTGCGATTATTTTAGTAAATGTTGACTGTCTGGACTTATTATTATGTATTTGGTGTTTAGAATTTTTGCTTTTTTGATGTTGTTTATAAGTGCTAAAGCTTTTGCTGTTTTAGACACTGAGTACTTACCAAAAGATACTCGATATAAAGCCGAAATCACGACACCCACTCAAGCACTTGGCGCGTCAGTAGGTGAATGGCATGCGCGTCATGATCAAATTGCCAACTATATGCAATTGTTGGCTGCACAGTCAGACCGTGTGAGCTTAGTTGAAACAGGGCGTACACACGAAAACCGTCCTCTTTATCTTTTGGCTTTTAGTTCTGATAAAAACCAGCAAAATTTAGCTGCAATTCAAGCGAGGCATATTCAAAACTTAGGTCAATCTGCTGATAACAATGACCCACTCATTATTTGGATGGGCTACAGCGTCCATGGCGACGAACCTTCAGGTTCGAATGCTGCACTTTTGATCGCTTATTATCTTGCTGCAGGTGAAAGTGAATCGATAGATGCATTACTTAACGATAATATTGTATTACTTGACCCAAGTGTAAACCCTGATGGTCTATCGCGATTTGCTCAGTGGGCGAATATGCATAAAGGTAAAAATCTGGTATCTGATCCTAACCACCGCGAGCACCAGCAGGCTTGGCCTTCGGGTCGCACCAATCATTATTGGTTTGATCTAAACCGTGATTGGTTGTTGTTAACCCATCCTGAATCACGAGCACGTATTAAACAATTTCACCAATGGCGACCGCATGTATTAACTGATTTTCACGAAATGGGCACCAATAGCACCTACTTTTTTCAACCTGGCATTGCTTCTAGAAAAAATCCATGGACACCATTAAAAAATGTTGAGTTGACTGCAGCACTGGGAGATTTTCATGCAGCAGCGTTAGACCAAACCAAGCAGCTATATTTTACTCAAGAAAGTTATGACGATTTTTACTATGGCAAAGGTTCGACCTACCCTGATGCTCACGGTAGCATTGGTATTTTGTTCGAACAAGCCAGCAGCAGAGGGCATCTTCAAGACTCTGTAAACGGCATCTTGAAGTTTTCTGATACTATTCAAAACCAAGTGACCACTTCTCTTTCTACATTTGCTGGTGCGTTAGCTAATAAACAAGCTCTACTTGACTATCAAGTAGAGTTTGCTAAACAAACCAAAAATTTAGTTAAAGATGATGACTTTGTTGGTTATATTTTGAATGAGAAATTTGACCAAACCCGTTTCTCAAAAATGTTACAGATATTGTCAGCACATCAGATTCAGTTCTCCCCCCTTAGCAAGGATATAGTAGTGGATGGGCAAAGATTTGATACAGCAAACAGTATGTTTGTACCACTCGATCAGCCTCAATATAGGTTGATAAGATCTCTTTTTTCGACACGTAAATCTTTTGAAGACAATACGTTTTATGATGTGTCGAACTGGAATCTACCTCTAGCATTTAATATTCAGTACCAAGCTGTAAAACGCCAACCAAAGCTCGATAAACAGCCTGTTAAAATGTCTACCGTTGTTAACCCTGAACTGTTACCAGGGGCTTATGCTTATGCTTTTTCTTGGGAAGATTATCAAGCTCCTAAACTTTTACAGCGTTTATTGGCCAATAATATAAAAGTGAAACTTGCTGGCGAAGCCTTTTTTGCTCAAACAGCGCAAGGAAGCATGAGTTTTTCGGCCGGTGCAGTCATTGTACCGATTGCTCTGGAGCAACCTAAAAATTTATTAGACATTATTGATGTGCAGAATATGGGTCTTGATATCACTATTCATTCAATTACATCTGGATTAACCAGACAAGGTATTGATTTAGGTAGCCGCAAAATGCTGAATATTGCCCAGCCTAAAGTATTGTTAGTGGGCGGACAGGGTACTTCTCAATATGAATTGGGGGAAGTATGGCATTACCTAGATAAGCACGTGGATATGCCTGTTTCAATCACAGACCTAGGGCAACTAGGTAGATTTCCTTTGGACAGCTATACCCATATGATATGGGTAGAAGGCACTTATAAAGAGGTGCCTAAGGAAACTGTCGACAAAATTGAGGACTGGTTGAACAAAGGAGGTGTTCTTATTGGTCAAAAATCTGCAGCAAATTGGTTTTCAGATAAAAAATGGCTTAAGGCTGAATTTAAAAGTAACAGTGAAATCACCTTAGCATTTGAAACAAAAGGCATGACCTATAAAGATCAGGAAGCGCTTAAAGCAAAGCAAAGAATTTCTGGAGCAGTATTTGAGACGCAGTTGGATATAAGTCATCCACTTGCCTTCGGTTATACGTCTTCTACATTGCCGATGTTTCGAAACAGTGCTTTGGTGATGCGGCAACCAGATAAACCGTTTATTAGTGTAGCAAGTTATGTGAAATCGCCACTTATGGCTGGTTATAGTGCTGATGAGTTGCAGCAACTTATTGGCGGAAGCGCTGCCATCGTTTCGCATAATTTTGGTAAAGGTAAAGTGATTGGTTTTGCTACTAATGTCAATTTCAGAGGTGTTTGGTATGGTACTAGTCGTTTGATGAGCAACGCTATTTTTATGGCTGGTTTTATTAATGCACCAGGTTAACGCGCAACAGTAAGACAAATACTCCATACATCAATTCTTAAATCAGGGTTGTGCTTACGTAAACTGTGGTAAGCACAATTCATGGTGCTGCCAGTGGTGATGACATCGTCGAATAAGGCAATATGATGATAGTGTTTAAGTCGCTGCTGGGCTGCTTCATTTATCTCAAAAGCATTACGTAAGTTTTTATGTCTTTGGGAAGCTGACAAGTTGGTTTGGGCTGAGGTTGATTTACATCTGCTCATGATTGACGTATCCATATTTAATTGGCTTAACTTACAAATCTGTTTGGTCAATTCTATGCTTTGATTAAATTTTCTGAGTAAATAGCGGTTTTTGTGCAATGGCATTGGGATAATCAGTTGCGGTAAAGCGGGCATAGATCTTAAGCAGTGTCTTACAAAAAGTGTCGCCAATGCATGAGCATTTGGAACATGTTTTGAAAATTTTAATCCAGTCAATAACTTTGACAATGGCCACTGATAATCGGCAAGAGCTATTACGTGGGTGAAATCCACTTTTGCTAAACCCAAGTTTACCTTGGGTGATAACATTAAATTATGCTGGTATCGGTCAATATCAAATAGTGTAAGATCATCAAAGCAGTATTGGCATATTGCAGAGCTACTGGATTGTTTGCAGACTAAACAATTTCGGTTGAATGCGATTTGCATCTAGCTGTCATCCCTATACTCAATGTGAAAATCAGTTGCCCCGAGGTTAAGTGTAGAAGAAATGTTAGTGAGATTAAAAGTATCAACCATGGGTAGTGGTAAACAGTTAGTCTTTTTACATGGCTGGGGTGTGAATAGTGGCGTTTGGCAGCCTTTGATAAACATGCTTAAAAACGAGTTCTGTATTACCACAATTGATTTGCCAGGTTACGGGTGTAATCATCAACAGCTACCTACTCCATATAATTTACAGAATATTGCACAGACAGTGGCAGAGCACCTTCCAGCAAATTGTATACTCATCGGTTGGTCATTAGGTGGCCTTGTTGCTCAGAAAATTGTTTACATCTACCCCGAAAAGCTTAAGCAACTTGTGCTGATTTGTTCTAGTCCAAAATTTACTAAAGGAGCCGATTGGCCTGGAATTGATCATAACGTGCTAGTTTTTTTTCTCAGCAACTAACGTTAGATTTTACTAAAACGCTGCAACGCTTTCTGGCAATCCAAGTCATAGGCAGTGTGAATGCTAAGCAAGATGCTAAGACCATCAAACAAGTGGTGCGGCAATTCCCGCCTCCTTCACCCATTGCCTTATCTTCAGGCTTAGATATGTTACAAAACATTGATTTACGTGAACAATTTAAAACACTGTTGATACCTTGCCATATGTTTTTAGGTCGCTTAGATACTCTAGTGCCAAACAAAGTCGCTTCAATGGTGCAGCATCTTAATTCTAAAGTGATAGTAGAAGTTATTACAGATGCGTCCCATGCTCCTTTTATTTCAAATATTGAGTCTTTTGCAAAACAGCTAATAAAAGCACTGGTTTAATACTAATGCCAAGGTAAAGCTTTAAAAAACTCTAAAAATGGTTAATAATTAATCATATGAGGTTAAGTTGTAGAGGCATACAAATGGACATCAGTAATAGTTTAAATTCTGCCATATTAAGCGGCACGATAGGGATTCAAAGGGCATCCAAGGGGATCACCGAAAACACGTCGAATTTGGCCAGCTTGTCCGCTTTCTCTGTTCCATCAAGCGATCCCCAAGCGTTCTTAGCAAACGCTACGCTTACACAGCTCAGTTCAATTAAAAAATTGCTTCCGGCACCTAGCGATGGGATCACATCTAGTGTAGTCGGGCTGTCAATTAATTTAACTAACGCTCAAGCTTCTGCAAAGGTAGTCGACACCGCTAGCGATACCGTTGGTACTATCTTGGACATTCTGGCCTAGCTTTTAGGCAATAAAGATTATGAATATTCTTCCCCCGGTCCCCACTCCTATAATATTTAACGCTGGCACCGTTAATACAGAAGCGGTGCGTAGAGATAACACTCAGCGCGAGGCGGTGCCAAAATTAACAGCCAATGAGAAGTCAGCGGTTGAAACAGGTGTAGGCTCTGAAGCCGATAAGGTTAAAACGCCGGGACACGTTTCTCAACCGCTCACTTATGAAAAACCCACGTTTCAAACGGGTCAACAACTCAATACGCAAAATAATTCGGCACAAGACAATGGGCAAGACGCCAGTGCAGGTAAAGAAAATGCTGAACAGCAGCAACAGCAACAATCTGAACAGCAGCAACTTACACAGCTAAAACAACGAGATGCGGAAGTAAAGGCGCATGAGCAAGCTCATGCCTCCTTGGGTGGTCAATATGCGAGCTCACCTCAATATGAATATGAAAGAGGACCTAATGGCAGGCAATATGCTGTGGGTGGCAAGGTTACGATAGATATATCAGAAGCCTCCACGCCACAAGAAACGCTTCGTAAGGCACAACAAGTTAAAGCTGCGGCCTTAGCTCCAGCGGTGCCTAGTGTGCAAGACTTAAGCGTCGCCTCCGAAGCGACTCAAATAGCCCTTGAAGCACGTACTGAAATAGCCAGTGAGAATGCCGAAAAAGCGCAAAAATCATATAATCAGGCTATGCCAAATGCTCAGCAAAATGGAGAAGAACCTAAACCAGTGTATTCAGTTATTGGGGAGATACCTTCACTTGAAGATATTGTTGATGCCATAGATATTGGAATACCCACCCGATCACTGGATATCATTCAATCAGAGATTGATGCTAAAGCCGCTGTTGGCAATGAGTTTGATTTGAATACTCCGAACCAATTCATTGCAAACAGAGACTTAGAAATTACTCGCAGAGTGTCAGTGATTGAAAATTTTTATCAACAAGTAACGCATCCTCGTTCTGAAGGAGTCCAGCAATCTGCTTAAGTTTGTTGTGAAAAAAGGCATTACATTGGAATAAAACTAACAAACCTTCAAAAGAAGGCTTGTTAGTTTCGAAGCTATCTGAAAGTCGTTATTTTTTTGCTTTGGCAAAAGCATCAGCAAAAGCGTTGCCCATCATTTGATTCGACTGTTTAGGATTAGCCTGTTGCTGATTGGTTTTAGCAGGTCGATTGAGGAGCTTTTTTTCTGTATTATCTTTTTGTCCCGATGGTTTTGCTGCTTGATTAGGTGTGTCGCCCATTCGCATAGTGAAGGATACACGTTTTCTTTCAACATCCACCTCCATTACTTTCACTTTAACAATGTCACCTGTTTTGACAATGTCTCTGGGGTCAGAAATAAATTTGTCGGTCATAGCGCTGATGTGTAAAAGCCCATCTTGGTGCACACCTACATCGATAAAAGCGCCAAAGTTGGCAACATTACTCACTACACCTTCTAAAATCATGCCGACTTTGAGGTCCTTTAAAGATTGCACATCATCTTTAAAGTTAGCTGTTTTAAATTCTGGACGAGGATCTCGACCGGGTTTATCAAGTTCGCTGATGATGTCCGTCACTGTGGGCAAACCAAATAAGTCAGTAACAAAATCTTCAGGTTTGAGTTTTTTCAATACTTCGGTGTTGCCAACAATGTCGTTCATCGCAGTACAAGTATATTCGATAATCGAATTAACCACTGGGTAGGCTTCTGGATGCACAGCAGATGCATCAAGTGGGTCAACCCCGCCCATGATACGTAAAAACCCTGCTGCTTGTTCATAGGCCTTTGGTCCTAAGCGTTCAACATCAAGCAAGGTTTTACGGTGTTTGAATGCGCCGTGTTTGTCACGATAGTTAACGATATTACTAGCCAAAGTACGATTCAGACCTGACACATGACTCAACAAAGCACCTGATGCTGTGTTGATATCCACCCCCACAGCATTCACGCAATCTTCTATTACCGTGCTCAGTGACTTTCCTAGGTTGCTCTGGCTAACATCATGCTGATATTGGCCCACACCTATGGCTTTGGGTTCAATCTTGACTAATTCTGCCAAAGGATCTTGTAATCGTCTTGCGATAGATACCGCTCCACGAAGTGAAACATCCATGGCAGGCAATTCGTTTGAGGCAAGTTCTGAAGCAGAATAAACAGAGGCCCCTGCTTCACTGACAATAATTTTACTCACTGACAGGTCTGGATTGACTTTGATCATTTCAGCCGTAAGTTTATCGGTTTCTCTTGAACCTGTGCCATTACCAATGCTGATGAGTTGTACTTTGTGTTGCTTACACAAAGTGGCAAGGGTGCGTAGCGACTTATCCCATTGATTTTGTGGTACATGAGGAAAAATTGTAGAAGTAGCTAATACCTTTCCAGTGGGATCTACGATCGCTATTTTTACACCTGTGCGTAGACCTGGATCTAAACCCATTGTCACTTTAGGGCCAGCGGGTGCCGCCATTAATAAATCATTTAGATTCTTAGCAAATACGTTAATAGCATCTTGTTCAGCTTGTTCACGCACTGCGCCAAATAATTCGTTTTCCATATGCATAAATGTTTTGACTCGCCATGTCCATTGAACAACTGACGCCAACCATATGTCTGCGGGTCTATTGGCAAATTTAATATTGAAGTGTTCGGCGATAATTTGTTCGCAGTATGAGCTTTTATCCCCTTCATCCTTCTCAGGATCTGCATCAAGACTGACTTGCAGAAATTTTTCGTTTCTGCCTCTAAACATTGCCAGCGATCTATGGGATGGGACTTTTTTCAAGAATTCGGTATGTGAAAAGTAATCTTTGTATTTACTGCCTTCTACTTCTTTGCCAACTATAACCTGACTTTTTATATGAGCATGTTTTTTTAAATGTTGACGAACTTTTTGTAATAAGCGTGCATCTTCAGCAAATCGCTCCATTAAAATATACTTTGCGCCATCTAAGGCTGATTTAGTGTCTGGCACATCGCCGTTTTCTTTTACGAATGCTTGAGCTTCAGACTCGGGGGTGAGCAGTGGATCGTTAAATAAAGCATTAGCTAAAGGTTCAAGCCCTGATTCAATGGCAATTTGACCTTTAGTGCGGCGTTTAGGTTTAAACGGCAGATATATATCTTCTAATTCGGTTTTGTTTTCTGCATCAAGCAAACTTTTCCTCAATTGAGGAGTCATTTTATTTTGCTCTTCAATTGATTTAATTATGACTTTTCGTCTATCTTCTAAAACACGTAAATAAGTTAAGCGTTGTTCTAATTTTCTCAACGCTATGTCGTCTAGACCATTGGTGGCTTCTTTTCGATAGCGAGCAATAAAAGGAACTGTCGATCCCTCGTCCAGCAACTTAACCGCAGCTTGTACTTGTTGCGCTTGTACTTGCAACTCATGCGCAATTTTTTCCACTATCATCATCGAAGGCCTTAAATATCATTCATTAGATCTACGCACTGATATAGGGGTGCGAGAGAACAATTACCAGTATTAGATGAATAAAAGTGACAAAATTTGGCTAATGACACACTTATACTGCTTAGAGTGTGTGTTGACCTTTCATACATCATAGCTATTTACCGTAATCTTTCTTCGACTAGGGAAGAGTTACTGAAGCATAGGCATCAGCATAAGGTGATTTGAACGCGGCGATTAACCCACGAGGTGATAGTATTTTGAGTGAAACGCTAATGAGTTAGTTTTTGAAATTCAAATACTGAAAAGTTACTTATTCTTTCTCAAAGGCATCCTTGTATTTAATTGAGTTTATACACCACTCCTTTGAGCCGCTAGGTGTTTTGACAGTAAAAACGTCATCCACACATTTTTTAATTAGGGCTCTTGCCATAGGTGAATCAATAGATATGAAGTTTTTATCTTCACCATAGATTTCTTCTGGGCCAACAATTCGAAAACACATCACTTCACCATCGTTATTTTCAATTTTCACCCAGGCACCAAAAAAAACTTTGCCGTCTTGCGCAGGCGAATAGTGAACAACCTGAAGTTCTGGAAGCAGTTTTCTAAGAAATCTAACGCGTCTGTCTATTTGGCGTAATAAACGTTTATTATAAGTGTAATCTGCGTTTTCAGATCTATCTCCAAGACTCGCAGCCCAGCTAACAATTTTTGTAATTTCAGGGCGTTTTTTCATCCATAGATGTTCATGCTCATCATAGAGTTTTTTATAACCTTCAGATGTTATTAACTTTGTTTTCAAGCTTGAATTTAACTCAGTGTGTTATTTGACTGGTATAAGTATAGGTTTTCTAGATCTTTTACCAAAGGACCTATTGTTAAACTGGGAAAACTTTTTTTGTATCAGCATGAGCAATGATCCTAGCTGTTATTAATTAGAGGGCCTAGAGAAATACAAATCATGTAAAAAAGAATATGTTTTTGTTGAATAATCACTGCAGCGGTGAACGGAAAGTATGACGTTGAAATAAGAGTAAAAGTTATAATACCAAGTGGTAATAAAAACTTTTTTTTAAGCGCAATTTATTACAAGCAATAGTTGATTTTAGGCGTGTGAAAGGACGGTTATCTACTACACTTAATATTAATCAAAGTGAAGTAGGTTTTTAATTTAAAGCCTTTGCTAACCTCATTAGAGAAACACTTTGTGGAACCTAGCGTAGAAGAGAGTTGTCCTTTTTTATGCCCCTTGTAAAACTCAACTGAAATAAAGATAGCAAGTCATACTACCTATAAACTTGACAACAATTGATTTGAGGTAAATATCGACATCCAAACATATAAAGTTGAAATAGTATTCAGTCGAAATGACAAAAAATTACCCGGTTAATTCGGGATAAATAGCCCTTTTAGAGGGCAAAAAAGCGAAGGAATAAGGTTCAGCAAGGAAAATAGCTGATTATCAAAATGATAAAGTTAAGCCGAACACGGAAACGTGTTTGGCTTTTTGTTTACCTAACGAAGAAAATTTTTATCACCTATTTTTTTGGATTGTCTATTTCAATAATGTCTAGTAATTCCACTTCAAATATCAAAGTTGAGTGACTCGCAATTTTACCTGTTGAACGAGCTCCATAAGCAAGGTTTGAAGGTACGTAAAACTTAAACTTTACACCTACTCCCATGAGCTGCAGACCTTCAGTCCAGCCTTTAATAACACGATTTAGTGGAAAGCTCGTGGGTTTATTACGTGCATAAGAAGAGTCAAATTCTGTCCCGTCTAATAGCATGCCTAGATAGTTCACTTTCACAGTATCGGTTGATTTAGGTTTGCTAGCGGCAGAGTTTTTTAGTATTTCGTACTGAAAACCTGAGTCTGTGACAATAATGCCAGTACGTTTGGCATTCGTTACTAAAAATTCTAAGCCCTTGGCCTTATTTTGGTCATCAATCTGAGCTTTTAGTTCGACATTTTTTCTCGAACATGGGTTTCAACTCTGCGGTTAATGGATTGTATTTCCAATTTATCTAGTTGTGATTGACCTTGTAAGGCAGCAATAAAGCCTTTAACCAATAAATTTTGGTCGTATTCAACGCCTACTTTTGTTTGATGAGCTATTTTATTTTCAACAATGTGACCTATATTAGCTCCCATAGCATAAGATTGTTTTTGTTGTTCTGTATCGAGATCTAATGTCTCAACTTTCATGGGATCAGCAGGTGGTGGCTGACAAGCACTTATGATTACAACAGAGGTAATCAAAATAGTGATTAATTTTTTTCATTATAATTCTCCAACTAGCAGTATGTGATTGGTAGGCAAACACATATACTAAGCGCCATACGATAAAAGAGAAACCCATTGCATAAACGTATTAAATTGGTCTATTTTATATTACTACTCAGTACCATAGGACTTATGGCCTGCGGTGGGTCAAGTGATGTGCCTGTTAGTTCATTTCGGCATGCTGATGGAGGTGCTCATGCTTCTCATATATCTGCAGACAATAAAATTGCTGTTGTATCTACTATTTTAAATGGTATTACTGTCTGGGATTTGAACACTAATAAAAAGCTATATGTGTGGCGACATCAAGATGATGGTAGCAATTCGGTGACAAATATCCATATTGCCTTTGATAATTCATTTGTTGTGACATCTGATAGAGAAGCATTTGCGTTGTGGAATTTAGATGTTGGTGAGCCAGAGGGGTTTTGGCGAATTGACGAGGCAAGTATTAGAGACATCGCAGTTTCAAATCAAGGACGTGGTGTTTTGGTTGGGCGTGGCAGTGGAAAAGTGATGTTTTTTGAGCCGAAGACAGGTAGGCGATTAGAATTTTTAGGGCACCAAGAAAAAATAAATAGTGTGGATATTTCGCCTAATGGTTTTTATGCACTAACTGGCGGAAATGACTATTTAGCTTATTTGTGGGATACCCGTACTGGTCAAGTTATCTTTAAATTTGACCATCCTAGCCGAGTCACAAAGGTATCGCTAGATGATCAGGGGCGTTACGCATTTACCGCTGACAGTAAACGTGACGCGAGGATATGGGATTTGGTAACAGGCAAGGAAGTCAGTAACTTACAATATTCGGCAAGACAAAGAATATTTACTACCGCCGTTTTTTCGAATGATGGTAATTATTTGTTAACCGGTTCACCATCAAGAAGGATCAATCGTTGGGATGTAAAAACAGGTGAAGAGCTTAACGAATGGCGGGTTTCAGCCCGTGAAGGTAGCAAACCTGCATCGGCAGTTGTGCATGCTGTTGGTTTTATGGGTGATAGCGAAATTATTTCAGAAAGTAGCAATGGTTTACTAGAAAAGTGGAAGATAGAAAATTAATGAGTACAGTACAAACAGACATCGAGCAATTACAAATGAAACTGTCTTTTCAAGAAGACACGATTGAAAGTCTTAACCAAGCATTGATTGAACAGCAAAAACAAATGGATGATTTGCAATATCAAGTCAAACAATTGGTATCAAAAATTAGTGCTATTGAGCCCAGTAATATGGCATCTGAAAAAGAGGAAATGCCACCACCACATTATTAGTCTTGTTAGGAAAATTTAACGTTGCTGCTATGGGTTATTTTTGGGCTTTGGCCAGTCAAAATTAAAGACAATACGGCCATTAAAATTCTTAAAGAAGCTAATAGTTAAAGTATTAAATACTGCAAAACAGGCAGATAAATTATCACCTAAATGTGATGGAAACTAACTTTGTGTACAAATGACCTCTTCCGCAGAAGCTAGTTTTTAAGACCAACTGTCCGAACATACAACAGGTATGTAAAAAACGATGAACTTACATATGAACGATGATTTAGATAACAATAAATTTAGCATTAAAAGACGATTTAAGAATAAGTGTTTAAGAACGCCGCTTTTGAACTCGTTCGTTTTATGACCACTTATAGAAATATTTCACCATATGCAAGATGCTTAAGGTGAAATATTAATAACGTATCTGAGTAATATTCGATCTGTGTAGCAGATGTTTTTTCAATCTGGCTTAAACACACCAATCACATTTGTACTAGCACGCGACGCTTTAGCTACTTTCTTATCTGTTTGGGACTCTGAATAATGACACTTCACACACTCCAGTTTTTCAACATTATTTTCAAAGTACAGCATGATTGTATCTAGTGCGCGACATTTTGGGCAGTTTGCTCCTGCGACGAATCTTTTTTTAATTTTGTTAACCATGGTTTAAGAAATTTTTTCGGTTGCTCATCTTGATATGATACTCCCATTCAAATTTTAGTGTTATCTCGTATTAGTTTAAGTGTTACTAACAACAGACTTAACGGTTGAGATAGCTAAAAAGTTCATAACAGGTTTCCATGATCCAATTTTCAGATGTTTCGTTAATGCGTGGCAGTAAGGTATTGCTGCGAGATGCCAATGCTGTCGTCTACCCTGGCCATAAAGCTGGCCTGATTGGTGCCAACGGTTGTGGTAAATCCACTTTGTTTGCTTTGATAAAGGGTGAGTTACATACCGAGCAAGGGGATTTTAATATTCCTAAAAATTGGCACATTGTCTCAGTCGCACAAGAAACGCCTGCCGTTGAACGTTCTGCAATTGATTATGTTATTGACGGAGATAAACATTACAGAAATCTTCAAGGGCAATTGAGCGACGCAGAACAAGCCCACAATGGCGAACAAATTGCCCATTTACATGGCTTGTTAGAACAGGTTGGTGCATATGATATCGATGCCCGTGCCGCGACTATTCTAGCCGGCTTAGGTTTTGCCAATGACGTAATGAAAAACCCCGTTTCTGCTTTCTCTGGTGGATGGCGAATGCGTTTGAATTTAGCCCAGGCGTTGCTGTGCCATTCTGATTTATTGTTATTAGATGAACCCACTAACCACCTTGACTTAGATGCGGTGATTTGGCTAGAAAAATGGCTGCAGCGTTATACGGGTACCCTGATGTTGATCTCTCACGACAAGTCTTTTTTGGACAGCACAGTGAATGAAATTATCAGTGTTGAGTCGCAGCAACTTATTAGTTATACAGGTAATTATGATGCTTATGAAAAACAACGCGCCGAACGGTTACGTTTACAAAGTTTACAATATTCAAAACAGCAAGATCAAATTGCCCATTTAGAGTCGTTTATCAATCGATTTGGCGCAAAAGCAAGTAAAGCTAAACAGGCACAAAGCCGTGTAAAGCAGTTGGCAAAAATGGAAAGTTTACTACCAGTCATGGCTGCCTCTGAATTTAGTTTTAAATTTTTCACACCACCTAAGTTACCTAATCCATTAATTAAAATGGAGCAAGTAAAGGTGGGTTATGACACCACTATTATTTTAGAAAAGTTGCATCTTAACCTAGTACCGGGCAGTCGTATTGGCTTATTAGGTAAAAACGGTGCTGGTAAATCGACGTTAATCAAATTGTTAGCAGGTGAAATGTCGCCCATTGAAGGTCTATACGAAACGTCTGCGGGGTTACGCATAGGTTATTTTGCACAACATCAGTTAGAGTTTTTACGTGGCGATGATTCACCCATAGCTCATTTGCAAAGATTAGATAAAAAAGCTACCGAGCAAAGCCTCAGAGATTATTTAGGTGGTTTTGGTTTTCGTGGTGATAATGCGTTAAGTAAAGTTGCGCCCATGTCCGGAGGTGAAAAGGCTCGTTTAGTATTGGCTTTGACTGTTTATCAAAAACCTAACTTGTTGTTGCTGGATGAACCCACCAACCACTTAGATCTAGATATGCGTCATGCGTTGAATATGGCGCTGCAAGGTTTTGAAGGCGCGATGGTGTTGATATCACATGATAGGTTTTTGTTGACATCAGTTTGTGATGATTTTTATTTAGTGGACTCGAAGCAAGTGCAAGCCTTTGATGGTGATTTAGATGATTACAAAGACTGGATCCTGAAAGGCGATAAAGGCACCAACACAGCGAGCGAGCAAGGCAGTGTTAAACCTGATCGCAAAAACAATAAACGTTTAGAAGCAGAATTTAGGCAAGCAACAAAGCCACTCAGAAAAGTGATTGAGCAATGCGAAAAAAGCATGGCAGATTCTCATAAAAAGTTACAGTTGTTAGAGGAAAAACTCAGCGATACAGAGATTTACAGTGCTGATAATAAACCACAACTTAAACAAATATTAGCCGGCCAAGCCACATTAAAGTCGGGTCTTGAAGATACAGAAATGCAGTGGCTAGATGCTCAAGAACAGTTGGAAACTAAACAACAGGAATTTGAACAAGAAAGTGTTGATTAACAATAGTTTTTTTGAGTATTTGTAATTATTGTAAAGGTTTTAGCGTTATTAACCACTTAGCCAATTTAGGGCAGTGGTTCAGACGTTCCTAAATGACCGTTCATGGTGATGTTTAGGTTCGACTATAACTGAATTTTATATGGTAATTAGAAGTAACCCTCGCGTTTTTTCTTCTCCATTGAACCAGTTTGGTCTTTATCTAATAAGCGACCTTCTCGTTCGCTATTTTTACTCAAAAGCATCTCCATCACAATTTCTTCTCGAGTCGTTGCTTTACTTAATACTGCCCCCGTTTGTGGATAACAACCTAATGTTCTAAAGCGTATCCAGCGTTCTTTCAATGTGGATTTTTCTTTTTTGCTTAAGTGCGGCAACATTCTATCGTCGTCTAAACCAAGTATCTGCCCGCTGTCTTCGTCTATCCAACTCATACGTTTGTCAGCAAAATATAGTGGTACGATATCGATTTGTTCTTGGAGGATGTAAAGCCAAATATCAAGTTCGGTCCAGTTTGACAATGGAAACACACGCACTGATTCACCCTTGTTTATTTGTGTGTTGTACAGCGACCAAAGTTCAGGTCGCTGTTGTTTAGGATCCCATTGGTGGTCAGTATTTCTTACTGAGAATATTCGCTCTTTGGCGCGAGATTTTTCTTCATCACGACGAGCACCGCCTAATGCCGCATCAAATTTATATTCGTCTAAGGCTTGCTTGAGTGCTACGGTTTTCATTTGGTCGTTATATTTAACCGATCCTGAACTAATAGGGTGAATACCTGAATCAAGAGCCTCTTGGTTAGTGTGTACAATCATATCTAAGCCAAGTTTGTCACGAAGCTTATCGCGAAATGTACCCATTTCTCGAAACTCCCAAGTGGTATCAACATGCAACAGGGAAAAGGGAACTTTATCTGGCGCAAACGCCTTCCGAGCCAAATGCAGCATCACCGTTGAGTCTTTACCAATTGAGTAAAACATACATGGATTTTCAAAACTAGCAGCAACTTCTCGTATAATATAAATAGCCTCTGCTTCCAATGCTTTAAGATGGGCCATGGAATTCCTTAATGAATAAACGGGTACAAAAACAATTAATATAAATCAACAATAAGTGTAAATGATGCTTTTGATAAGTCGTTATATATGCGGTTGTTACTCAGGTTTTTTGATTAGTCGAGCATTATTAAATATTACATCGACTGAATGCCTAGTTTTGTTTCCTTTTTTAGGTACCCATCTGATAAAAAGCGTTGGTCTTTTTCTTGATGTATACAGTTAAAGGGATTTTATGATTTTCAATCAATTGATATACTCTATTTTAATAATAATTCAGATTTTTGTTGTTGATGAACTCCGAGCTCCAAACCAATCAAAATGTCCGTTATGGTGAAATCGTCGAAAGTGACTTTAGGCCACCTTGGTGGGCTACAAATAGACATGTGCAAACTATCTTTCCGCGTTTCATACAAAAACGCGCCAAGCTCGATTATCGCAAGGAAAAGTTAATCTTACCCGATGGCGACTTCGTTAATTTAATTTGGGCAGGTGATGTACAAAAATCATTGGGAATTATTGCTATGTTTCATGGTTTAGAAGGATCTATTCGCTCACACTACACAAATGACATAGCGGCAAATTTTGTCAAACAAGGTTATGCCGTGGTGTTAATGCACTTCCGTGGCTGTGGTGGTGAACATAATGCTACACCAAGAGCCTATCACTCAGGTGAAACTCAGGATGCGTGGTATTTTTTGAATTGGCTTGAACAAAAATTTCCAGAAATACGTAAAGCGGCGATGGGTTTTTCTCTTGGCGCTAATATGCTGCTTAAACTCTTAAGTGAGCAACCCAAGCAACAAATTGTAAAAGCAGCAATGGCTGTGTCTACACCGTTCAACCTGGCTCTATGTGCAACGAGCATTAATCAAGGATTCTCTAGGGTTTATCAAGCTTACTTGTTAAAAAGCATGGTTAAAAACTTATTGATTAAGATGCGTAATATGGATTATGGCAAGCTGATAAAGGTCACAGAGTCACAGATTGAGCAATTTAGACACTTTCGAGATTTTGATGAACATATCACTGCACCAATACACGGTTTTGTGGATGCAGATGATTATTATCAAAAATGTAGCTCACAAAATTTTATTAAAGGTATCGCCACGCCTACTTTGGTCATTCATGCCAAAGATGATCCCTTTATGCACAGAAGCATAGTGCCTGATGCCGCTGTTTTATCACCAAGCGTTTGCCTCGAAGTAAGTGAAAAAGGAGGACATGTAGGTTTTATGCAAGGCACACCATGGCGACCCAAAATTTGGATGCACCAAAGAGCGAATACCTTCTTTAAGCCGTTCATCGCTGACAAGTCCAAACACTTATTTATAGGGCAACCATAATGATCATTCCAATTACAGATTTAACTGAAGCAACCTTAATGAATATTATAGAGGGATTTGTATTACGTGAAGGAACCGAATATGGCGAAGCTGATGTGTCACTAACAGATAAAGTACAGCAAGTGTATAAGCAGCTAACGTTAGGTGATGTGCTTTTAGTCTATTCTGAATTGCATGAAACGGTGAATATCATCCCCAAGCAACAGCTAGGGGATTTTGAATTGTCAGAGGCTCAACAACAATAGTTAATCAATGGGCTTAGTGAGCCAAAAATACTAAGTTGAAGCTGACTGGCACAGTTAACCCAATACTACTTAATCCAGCTAGTTTTTGTAATACCTCAATCCCAGAAGTTAAACCAAAATCAGCGGCTGATATTAGTATTGGCTGAGTGCTGGTGGCAACTATGCCATCATCAGTTTTACGAGTGACTTGA
Source organism: Flavobacteriales bacterium (assembly GCA_051276225.1). Classification (GTDB taxonomy): domain Bacteria; phylum Pseudomonadota; class Gammaproteobacteria; order Enterobacterales; family Alteromonadaceae; genus Paraglaciecola. The sequence continues at coordinate 2,395 of JBNMPD010000022.1, read as the reverse complement.
ACGGTCACGTTTACAGTTTTACTGATACCCATAACGCTTAATTCGGCCGGAATCATTACCGATATCGAACTGCCTTTTGCAAGATTCATTACATTGTCAGGCAATTGAGCCGTTAGGTTAGCAGAAGGAAATGAATCCACTAAAAACAACTTTTCTCGCATACGTGTATTGCGGATCTCGATACCTGAATCAATACTCGCCAGGCTAATTTCAACCTGTAGTCTGCCCTCAGGGTTGAATTCACCTTTCAGACTTTTAAATTGTTGAATTTCACTGATATGTTGATTTTTAGTTGATACAAAACTCAAACTCGACTCGTCCTCTACTAACATCCAATGTGCGTTAGCTGTAAAACAAAACAAAGATGAAGCGATGCAGACTGTGCGAAGTAATAAATATTTCATAGTTAACTCATTTAGGTAAAAGTATTGATGTTAGGCGGGTTGATTGTTATTACCAAATTCGCATTTAACAATATTTTGCCAATCAACATTCTGATCACCCATAATAAAAAAGTCGGGATTAATAACACTTATACGCATGTTGTAGCTTAAAGGGGCAAAGTCATGTGCCAATATCTTACCCCCCGCTTCGACTACTATGCACTGTGATGCGCCTGTATCCCATTCTCCTGTTATGCCAAAACGTAAAAATATATCCGCTCTGCCTTCAGCAATAAAACAGGCTTTAAGTGAACAACTGCCTGCAGGTAAGGTCTGATAAACACGATCACTACTTAAGCTGGATATTACTTTTTCGCGTGGTTGTCTGCGACTAATCGCAATAATTAGTGGGTCTTCGTTGGGTGCTTCTAAACTACGGACATAAATTTGTTTATTTTCAACGGGGCATTCCTTGAACGCGCCATGGCCTTTTAACGCAGAATATAGAGTCTCACCTGTGGGCCAGTAGATTACGCCTAGAATGGGTTGATTGTTTTCTATTAGTGCAATGTTAATAGCAAAATCACCACTACGAGCAATAAATTCTTGAGTGCCATCAATAGGATCGATAAGCCAATATCGTGTCCAAGTTTGGCGCAGAGCTAGAGTGCCTATTTCAGTTTCTTCAGACATGATCGGAATGTCTGGTGTTGCCTGTTGCAACATCTGCATAATGATTTCATTAGCTTTGAAGTCAGCTGAAGTAACAGGTGAGTTATCATCTTTCTGAAAACTAGTAAAGTCACCGCTGTCGTAAATTTCTAATACCACTTTACCAGCCGTAATCGCCGTTTTTTTTGCTATTTCTAAAAGTTGTTGGGCGTCTTTAGTAGGCATTAGCGATACTTCTTCCATTTTTCAGCAAGTAACAATGCAGCAATACACCTTGCCTCTACAAAATCATCCTTGGCTAACAAAGCATCTATATTATGAATTGACCATTTAATTACGTCTAAAGGTTCAGGTTCATCACCTGGTAGTACCTCAGGGTATAAATCTTCGGCAACAAAGATAGTCATTTTGGCATCAAAAAATGCAGGTGCCATGCTTACATTTTGCAGTAGGTGTAACGTTTTAGCACCAAAGCCAATTTCTTCTTTTAGCTCTCTATTAGCCGCTACTGTTGCGGATTCACCTGGGTCAATTAAACCTTTTGGAAAGCCTAATTCATAAGTGTGAGTCCCTGCTGCATATTCTCTTATTAACAAAAATTCATCATCATTAATAAAAGGCACCACCATCACGGCACCATTGCCGCTGCCTGCCATACGTTCAAAAGCACGAGTTTCGCCATTTGAAAATTCTAAATCGACTTGTTCGATTTTAAACAGTCCGCTTTTGGCAACTATTTTGCGTGAGTGGATTTGTGGAAGTGATTTTTTATTGTTTGTGTCGTTCATGAATTTTTCACGTTAATATAACCGCCGATACCGTCTTTTCAAAAGTTAAATTAGCTTAAATTAACTTAAATTAGATGAATTTTTTGATAATTTAAATATACCTGTTAAATAGAGGACATGCTACTTGTCAAAGCTTGCTTGGAAAAATATTCACACTGTGTTGCTCGATATGGATGGTACCTTACTCGACTTACACTTCGACAATCATTTTTGGTTAGAGCATATGCCTAAAAAATTAGCTGAAAAACATAGTATTTCATTGCAAGCTGCTAAAGATATTATGGCCGTTGAGACTCAGCAGGTAATGGGTACTTTGAGTTGGTATTGTTTAGATTTCTGGGCTGAAAAACTGGATATGGATATTGTCGAAGCTAAGCGAGAGATTGAGCATTTAATCAGTATTCGCGAAGATAGTTTACCTTTTATAGACGCTTTAAAAGCCTCAGGGCGTGATGTGATTTTGGTGACTAATGCTCACCCTGATAGCTTATCGTTAAAAGTGGAACATACTCAATTAGACAACCATATAGACCAATTAATATCGACTCACGA
>JBNMPD010000021.1:0-23776 GCA_051276225.1 Flavobacteriales bacterium | reverse complement strand
CCACTTTGCGGCAAGCCACAAAGCTTTTTTAATTTAATTTTCGTATGGTGTTCAACTTCGGGTTGAATAGCGATGCGGCCTGACGAAGAGGTAACCCATGAAACAAGATATCCATCCTGATTATCAAGTAATGACTGCAAACTGTTCTTGCGGAAATATCATCAAAGTACGTTCTACTTTGAAGAAAGACATCAACTTAGATGTATGTTCGTCTTGCCACCCTTTTTATACTGGTAAGCAACGTAACGTCGACACTGGTGGTCGTGTTGATAAATTCAACAAACGTTTTGCTGGTCTTAAGAAAAGCTAAATCTTTTTTAAGTCTAACATGACACAAAAAAGGCGCTTATTTAGCGTCTTTTTTGTGTCAAAAAAATTGTCATCAGTCATTTTAATTAAATAGTTGATTTAAACCTCTTCAGCATCCTTTGCTTTATATTTATCACAATGTAATAGTCTGGTTCCTAACTTACATATTAAGAATATAACTTATGTCAGACTCAGATGTATATTCGGCACCCGCGGCCGATTTGAAAGTGGACACAGAAAACAATTCAGGAATGGGCAAGGGTCAAGCATTACCTGATAATATTAAAGGGTGGAGTTGGGGCGCGTTTTTTCTCAGCTGGATATGGGCTATAGGCAACAAAACTTGGATTGGGTTAATCGCATTTGTACCTTATATCGGTTTTATTATGGCGATAGTTTTGGGCTTTAAAGGACGTGAGTGGGCTTGGCAAAATAAAACATGGAAGAGTGTTGAGCATTTTCAAGAAGTGCAACGTAAGTGGTCTTTTTGGGGGGTGTTGATAGTGTTAAGTTTTGTCTTGATTGGTATCATTGCAGCAATTGCTATACCAGCCTATGTTGAATATCAAAGCAAATTGGGATAAATACCCTTGTAGAATCACACAACTTTTAAAGGGAGTTAACAATGACATCAGAAAATATTTATCAAGCACCGGAAGCGGAGCTGGTTGTCACCTCATCTGATGAGGAAAAACTGCAGTTTTTTACTACTACAATTCGCAAGTTAATCATTTTATCCATTTGCACTTTTAATATTTATAGTCTCTATTGGTTTTACAAACATTGGCAAGCGCAAAAACTTGGCGCTGGAGTTAATTGTAAGCCGGTGCTAAGAGCAATATTTCAAGTGTTTTTTGTATATTCACTGTTTTCAAAGATAAAAATCGAAACCGCGTCAAAAGGCATCAAGGCCGCTTGGGGGGCAGGACTATTTGCGACGGTTTACATATTGTTGCAAATTACCAGTGTGGTCACAGGCCAGATTTTTAGTGACCCATCTTTCATAATTGTTTCACTTTTTATTTCTTTTGGAATAAGTTTATTGGGTGTGATCCCATTAATAGTGGCTCAAAAAACGGCGAACCAGTTAAATGGCGATCCAGAAGGTAAGCAAAATGAACGATTTTCTGGTCTAAATTGGCTTTGTATTGTTTTAGGTGTTTGTTATTTTTCACTTATTATTTTTAGTTCTGTAGCCGTGGTTTAAATCTTATGGTGTTGTCCGGGTGATCATCGATGATAGATAACCGCTACCTACTAGAAACTGCAGAGGGCATTGACGTTACGTTAACACCTGCTGGTTTAGGTGTCCGTTCTATGGCCTTTGTTATTGATTTATTGATCCGTGGTGCCGTGCTTTTTACCGCCTCTATGGCGTTGCAATTTACCGGTAATATGGGCCAAGGGTTATTTCTGATAACTTTATTTTGCATTGAATGGTTCTATCCAGTTTTATTCGAGATATACCGCGGGGCGACGCCGGGTAAGAAAGTCTATGGGTTGGTGGTAGTTTATGACAATGGTTTACCTATTACGCTTCCAGGGTCGATGTTACGTAATCTTTTTAGAAGTGTTGATATCTTACCTTTTGCTTATTTAACTGGGTTTGTTAGCTTGTTGTGTTCTAAGCAATTTAAACGGGTGGGCGATCATGTAGCTGGTACACTTGTTGTTTATAAATATATGCCTACAAAGGTCGAACATTTTAGTTTCGATGATTCTCCAACGGACACATCAGCGCTGACACTAGAAGAACAGCAAATAATTGTTGCGTACGCTGAACGTAGCCAGCATTTTAGCCCGCAACGCCAACAAGAGCTTGCTAACCAGTTAGAACCCTTGTTAGATGCAGAAGGGGCTGATGCAGTGATAAAACTTAAGTCTATTGCCACAAATTTAGTCGGTAAGTCATGAAGCAATATGAATTTACTAAACTTAAGCAACAACAGTGGAAATTGTTTGAACAAGTCGTCACTTCGGTTGAACTGGCTAAAAAACACGATTTGCCAAAAATGCTAAGACAGCTTAGTCATGATTTTTCAATTGCCAAAAGCAGGCATTATAGTCCTGCATTAATCAATCACCTCAATCAGTTGCTGTTATTTGGTCAGCAGCAATTGTACAAACCAACCAACCGTTTTTTTTCGCCATTGCTGCATTTTATAAAAAATACATTCCCACAACAGTTAAGTCATTTTCGTTTTTATATTATTTGGGCGCATGTATTGTTTTATGGTGTGGCACTTTTAGCTTTCGCCATTACAGTTGCAGAGCCAGACTTTATTAGAAATGTTTTACCCAATATTAAAGTGATTGAGTTAGAGGAAATGTACGATCCATCTGACCATCGCTTTACCCAAGAAAGACCATCAGACAATGACTTTGTCATGTTTGGTTATTACATTTTTAACAATATTTCCATTTCTTTCCAATCTTTTGTAGGGGGGCTGTTACTAGGATTTGGGGCACTTTATATTTTATTATTTAACGCCCTGTATTTTGGTGTGGTCAGTGCTCATATAGTCAATGTTGGTTACAGCCAAACGTTTTTTTCATTTGTTATCACCCATGGTGCGTTTGAACTTACAGCCATAGTATTATCTGCGGCAGCTGGTTTTGTATTGGCAGTTAAGTTAATAATGCCTGGAAAATTAAGCCGATTAGAATCGGTAAAAAGATCCGCTAATAAGGTCTTTAACATTATTTTTGGCGCATTTTTGATGTTGGTTATTGCCGCGTTTATAGAAGCATTTTGGTCTTCTAGCCATACTCTGCCAAATGAATTGAAGTATGCAGTAGGCATTTTTTGTTGGGTTTCGGTACTTTTATATATTTTTAGACGAGTGCCGAATGCAGATTGACAAGCTTTCTATTGTTATGTACTGCCGTAACAGCTGGGAAGCATTTGATCTTGGTTGTCGAATGGCTGTCACTTGGTGCTGGCCGCTTTATGGTTTTATGTTTTTCAGCACACTGCCGCTGTTTATCTTATGTTGTGTGCTTAGCCCTGACTATGGTGTTTACTTGTTATGGTTGTTCAAACCTTGGTTTGAGAAAGGGTTGTTATACATATATAGTCGCCAAGTTTTTGGACAGAGAGTATCTGTTCAACAAGCATTGAGGGCGTGGCCTGCTCAAATAAAACCCTCATGGTTTGCCAGTCTGTCATGGTTAAGGTTTTCTCCTAGTCGTGCATTTGACTTACCTGTTGCCCAACTTGAAGGGCTATCTGGCGATAAGCGCACAGCAAGATTAAGGGTATTGCATCAAACCTCTGACGATAATAATTACTGGTGGCTATTAATTTGTTTGCACTGGGAATTGTTTATTACAATAGGCTTGGTGATCCTAGTCAATATGTTGGTTCCCCGAAGTGTTGACTGGGACCTTTTTGAGGACGTTTTTTCTGACTCTGGATACTTTTTGACTATTTACAATATTTGCTTGTACATAGGCATTGTGATTGTTGCGCCTTTATATGTGGGAGGCAGCTTTGCTGCTTACCTTAATCGCAGAACCGTGCTTGAAGGATGGGATATAGAGCTTGGTTTTAAGAAAATTCGCAACAGATGGCAAACACGCCATATTGCGCTGTTGTTTGTTTTTGTATTCAGTCTGTATGGATATTTAGGCCAAGCGCCGTTGGCCTTGGCGCAGAGTCAGCAACATGAACAAACACTTGAAGATGCGCATGATATTTTGGTGAATGAGTCATCAGATAACAACTTATCGGCTAAAGTATTAGCGGAACATCAAGCGATTAAGCAGCGACTAGCAGAGATCCTAAACGAGTCACCATTCGACAATAAAGAAAATGTTCGAGATTGGCGTTGGACTGGATGGCAGTGGGAACCTGAAGAATTAGAAGCAGACACCGATTTAAGTGCTTTTATTGCGTTTTTTGCGGTTATAGCAAAATTTGCAGAAGTTATCTTGTGGGCGATTTTTATAATGATTTTTGTGTGGCTTTTGTGGTTAAGCAGACACAAAATTGTCAATTTATTTGACATGCAAATAACACGGAAAAGTCCCAAAGCTGCATTACCTTTCTTTAGCCGTACTTACAAAAAAAGTGTATTACCGAGCAATATACCTGCGGCACTTTCTGAGCTATTTGAACAAAAGGCATACCGCCAGCTTATGTCATTGTTACTTGTCAGCGGTCTTACTCACCTGCATCAAAAGCATGATCTGGTCTTGGTTGAATCAATGACTGAACTAGAGTGCCTTGCCGCTATTCGAAAAACCGTAAAGGGTGATATGCAAGAGTTTATGAGTAGTTTAATTGACACCTGGATTGCACTCGCTTGGGCGCATCATTGGCCAAGCGATAGCGCTATGAAGTTGTTGTGTGATAAATGGTGTGCTTTATTTGCTGAGTCTGCAGGCCAGACATCGTGAGAAACCATGTATTAATTAGAGTTTTGTCTATTTTAATGCTCATCATTGTCAGCGTGTATGTGCTGATGAGTGTTGAATATTATGATAAGGAACAGAACGTTTCTCAGAATAAGATATTATTGAAAAGTCCGTTTCTTGCTAGCAAAAGGTTACTAGAAACAGTGGGTGTGAGTATTCAATTTGAACAAGACTATAAACGTTTATATTCGCGAAGTGATGATGGTATTCAACCACATACAGACGATACAGTGATCTTAGCAGACGCAGAAGCTGCGATATCTTCATCATCTGCTAGCCAATTATTAGATTGGGTCGAGCAAGGTGGTTTTCTAATTATTGCTGTTACTGCGTCACAATCTATAGACTCTCATAGAGCTAACGCATTGCTCAAACAATTGGAGGTGGGCGTCACTTGGCTTATTAACGAAGATATATTATTTGAAGATTTTGAACAGCAAATCAGCTCGATGAGTGATCCCCAAGGTCATCCTATTGAAGTAGGATTAGAAAGCAGTTATCGCATCACTTTTCCAGATAAAGTTGAGCCTCACTATGGAGTGAAAAATGAAGATGGTTACACCTTTGTCCAACTTGAAAGGGGGCAAGGATTAATTACCCTAATGACTGAAATTGATATTTGGGACAACTGGCAACTTGATAAACATGATAATTCTATTCTCATGTTAGGCCTGTTAGGCAACTCCGATAACGTATATCTTTTCGATCCGATCGAACAACCTCATTGGTTCTTATTGTTATACCAATACTCACCAATATTTATCTTGCTCTTAGTGACACTAATAGTCATGACTATGTGGCACTTAGGTCAACGATTTGGCAGTATCGCTAAGAGTAATCAACAGCAATCCCCGCGCTTCAGAGAGCATATTCGTGTTGCCGGAAATTTTTATTGGGATCAAGACAAGCAAGGGCAAATGATGGCGAGTGTCAGAAGCGCTGTATTGCTACTAGTGATGCAGAAATGGCCACATATTAAAGGGGCTGAACAGCATAATATTGTACTGTTGTTATCTGAGTTTTCTAATCTGCCTGTTACTGAAATCGATATATTAATGTTTGACCAAAAAGAATTAAATCAAAGCCAGTTCAGTCAATATATGAAAGGGCTACAACAACTCAGGAAGATGTTATGAGTGACACTCTAGACAAGCGCACACTAAACAAGCACACACTAGAACAAGATGTTTTAGATGACTCAAAGTTAAAAATTGCTAAATTAAAGGCAAATATCTCAACAGTATTAATTGGCCAGGATACTGTGTTGGAGCAGGTGATTATTGCTTTTTTAGCCGGTGGTCATGTATTGCTAGAAGGGGTTCCGGGCCTAGGAAAAACGTTACTAATACGAGCTTTGGCAGACAGTATTGAGCTTAGCTATAAACGTGTGCAGTTTACTCCCGATCTCATGCCAGCAGATGTTACAGGCCACTCCATGCTAAATATGTCTAGTGGTGAATTTGTGATACGCAAAGGTCCGGCTTTTACCCACCTGCTGCTTGCAGATGAAATTAATCGTGCACCGGCAAAAACTCAGGCGGCACTTCTGGAAGTGATGCAAGAGCACCAGATCACCATTGATGGTGTTAGCCACGCACTTGACTCACCTTTTATGGTCTTAGCCACTCAGAATCCTATTGATAACGAGGGCACTTACCCACTACCAGAAGCTGAACTCGACAGATTTATGATGAAAGTTCAAGTTGGTTATCCCAATATTGAGGCAGAAATTCAACTCACACAGGCAATTACAAATAGCAGAACAGGTATTAATACACAGCCGCTCAGCAAAGTCCTCAGTGGTGCAGAAGTTATTGCTTTGCAGGATGCTGCGGCTCGGGTTTTAGTCGATGATAAAATTATTGAATATGCAGTTAGTTTGGTACGTGCATCACGTGAGTGGCTAGGCATTGCACATGGTGCTGGTGTTAGAGCGAGCATCGCCTTGGTTCAAGCCGCGAAGGTAAAAGCCTTAATAGAAGGGCACGGATTTGTCCTGCCAGACCATATAAAATCTATGGTGTTGCCCATTATGCGACATCGGATTATTTTATCTGCAGAATTGGAAATATCCGGTATTGCTAGTGAACAGGTACTCACTGATATCGTTGCTAAAGTGCCAGCACCTAGACAATGATCCGCAAAGGATTTAGGCCTGGCAAAAAGCTGCTCTCATGCCTCTTACTGGCGTGTTTTCTAAGCCTGTTGTTACCTTTTATAGGACACATTTTTAATCTACAAGAAATAGATTTTCTGGTTTATTTATTTGCTGCTTTTTTTGTCCTGACTGTAACTGTTGACTGGTTACTTAGTTTTCACCGACCGCTTCTAACGACCCATCGAAATATAAATCAAAATCTGTCGGTTAATATTGAGCAAACAGTTACATTACAGGTGCTTAATAACGGTAATAAAAATTATTTAGTTAATATTGAAGACCATATTCCTGGTGATTGGATCCTGCTTACGAACAGTGTTTATCACCCTGTTTTGGCTAATCAAATATTAGATATTGAGTATCAGGCAAAACCAACCATAAGAGGGTTAGCTGAATTAACCAATACAGAGTTACGGGTCACATCACGTCTGGGATTTTGGCAGTTCTCTTGGTTGGATGAAAACAAATCACAAGTTAAGGTGTATCCAAATTTCTCTGCCATCAGTGATATGGCGGGCTTGAACGGTAGTGTAAACCTTACTCAAGCTGGTCTTAAGAAGTTTAATTTACGAGGTTCAGGAATGGATTTCAGACAGCTACGTGAATATCGCCAAGGCGAAAGCCTCAAGCAAATTGATTGGCGTGCGACCAGTCGATTTAACAAGTTAATTTCAAGAGAGTTTCAGGAGGAAAAAAATCAGAATCTGGTTATTATGTTAGATGCTGGGCAGAGGATGTGTGTGAGTGATGAAAGTATGACTTATTTTGACCATGCCTTAAACTCACTCATACTCTTGTCACATACCGCTTTAAAAAATGGTGACAATCTTAGTATACAAAGTTTTGGTGCAGAAACACGATGGCTGGGGCAAATAAAGGGTGCACAAAACATCAGTAAAATATTGCATCACTTTTACGATCTGTATCCGCAAAAAACAGCCAGTGATTATTTAAGATCTGCTCAAGATTTATTAAATAAACAACCTAAAAGAGCCTTAATACTGTTAGTTAGCTGTTTACGTGATGAAGACTTTTCTGACTTATTAGATGCAGTAAGGTTATTACAAAAGAAACATTTAGTTGCAGTGATTAGTATCTCAGAACCCATTTATCAATCAATATTAAATAAGCAGGTTGAAGGATTTGAAGACGCTCTTTTATTTGCTTCTACCCAAATATTAGAGCAGTCCATTGCACGTAACTTGAAACGTCTAAAAAAACAGGGTGTGATATGTATTCATGCTCCTGTAAACCAACTTACCTCCAATGTAATCAATACATACTTAAGCGTTAAAAATGCAGGGTTACTATAAATAATTAGTCATAGGTATTTATTATTGCCTAATAATATTTCTTAGTATGGTTAAATTTAAGTGCCTACTAATTTGAGAAATCATGAAATATTAATTTTAATTATAATAGCTATACAGAATTAGTGTTCTGATTTGATCTAATGTGGTTAATGCTGTGTTACATTCCTGCAACAATGTTGTTTAACGTTTTGTTTGGTGGCAGTTTTTCAAAATAGTGCCTTTTATAAGATCATTTTTATAAAAGCATCTTTTTATAAATCAATAAATTTTATAAGGGCATCAATCTTATAAGATCTTCACTTTATGAAAACACCAATAAACGTTTAAACATGACGTCAACATTTTTTAATTCTAAGAGGACTGACAACATCATGTCTGATTTCCGCCAAAAAGCCCTTGATTATCATGCTAAACCTATACCTGGGAAAATCAGTATTGCACTTACTAAACCTGCCGAGAGTGTGACTGATTTAGCTCTGGCATATAGCCCTGGTGTAGCTGAACCGGTTCGAGAAATTGCTGCTGATCCCGATGCCGCCTATAAATATACTGGTAAAGGAAATCTAGTGGCGGTTATTTCAAACGGCACGGCCATTTTAGGCTTAGGTAATTTAGGCCCTCTTGCGTCTAAGCCTGTGATGGAAGGTAAAGCTTTATTGTTTAAACGTTTTGCGAACATTGATTCCATTGATATTGAAGTGAAACATACATCAACTGAAGAATTTATTAACACGGTCGCAAGTATTGCAGATACCTTTGGTGGTATTAACTTGGAAGATATAAAAGCTCCTGAATGTTTTGAGATTGAGGAAGAACTCATTAAACGCTGCGCTATACCTGTTTTTCACGATGACCAACACGGTACCGCTATAGTGACCGCTGCAGGCATGTTAAACGCCTTAGAAATTCAGGGAAAAACTATCGGTGAGGCCATTATTGTTTGTTTAGGCGCTGGTGCAGCGGCTACTGCTTGTATGCAGTTATTAATTAAATGTGGCGCTAAACGCGAACGTATTTTCATGCTTGATAGAAAAGGTGTGATCCACACGCAACGTGAAGATCTCACTGCCCATAAAAAATTATTTGCCAATAATACTGACAAGCGCACTTTAGAAGATGCGCTAGATTGCGCAGATGTATTTATTGGCGTATCAGGGCCTAATCTGTTGCCTGCAGCAGCATTAAAATTAATGGCACCTAACCCCATTGTTTTTGCTTGCTCTAATCCTGATCCTGAAATAAAACCTGAGTTAGCTCATCAAGTAAGGGATGACTTAATTATGGCAACAGGGCGGTCCGATTATCCTAATCAAGTAAATAATGTTTTATGTTTTCCGTTTATTTTTCGTGGAGCGTTAGATGTGCGTGCCTCTAAAATAAATGATGAAATGAAAATAGCGGCAGTTGATGCCATTCGTAATATCACTAAAGAAGCGGTGACCAAAGAAGTACTGGCTGCCAGCAATATTGACAGCCTTAGTTTTGGAAAGGACTATATTATTCCTAAGCCCATGGATTCTCGTTTGTTAAATCGTGTTGCAAAAGCAGTGGCACAAGCTGCTATAGATTCGGGCGTGGCAGCCATTAATGAGTTGCCTCTGGGTTATATGCAGGAGTAAACATAGTGCTCAAATGGGCCTCAATATTACTTGTCAGTAAAAGTTGATATCAATAACAGCATGACATTTTAATTGATATGTATTGTTAACTGTTGCTTGAAAGTACGAGGAGTCAAAATTATGTCCACAGTTAATGCAATCCACCACATTAATTTTGTGGTGCGAGAATTAGCACCACAAGTTGAGTACTTACGAGCCCTGTTGCAGTGTGAGCCTATTATTGAGGACTTACCAAAAAGGTATGTAAAGAGCGCCCGTTTTTTGTTATCGGGAGTATGGATTGTTCTGGTGCAACCTACATCGTCTAAAGGTGAAGTTGCCCAAATTTTGGCCGAGCGCGGAGAAGGACTATTTTTATTGTCTTTGAGCGTAGATTCCTTAGAAGATTCAATAGAAAAACTATCTCAGCAGGGTCTTTATTCTGACAACAAAGGTAAACGACAAGGACTAGATAATTGGTCTGTACAAGACCTTGATTGCCCCAAAGCTCTAGGACCTGTTTTACAACTCTGCCAACTGACATTAAAGTAACGTATCACTTTATTTTTATTTCAATATGAAATAATATTTTTCATATTGAAATAAAAGCCATCAAAAAAGTCTTTCTAGCTTGACTTTCAAGTTTTTCAATTAGCATATAGCACCATTAAAAACGGACGATCAACTAAAAAATGATTAAAATGGCATAAGTAATGCTAAGTAGGACTGTCTTTTATTCAAATTGAAAGTTGCTAGTTATTTTGCATTTATTTATGTTTTGTTTTGAACACTCTTTAGTTGTCAGCCCGACAACTCTGGAGAAAGTATCATGAACAAATTGAATACAAAGCCACAAGCAGTCAGGATTTTGATCTTTGGTCACAAAGAATTTAGTCAGTTGATGACAAGTGTATTGCATGAGTTTGCTGAGAAGGCCACATTTAAATTATTTGATGCCATAGTCGGAAGTGTGACGGAAATAGACGAACACATCAGAAGTTTTTTACCAGATGTGATCGTCAGTGCTGGCTCTAATGCCGCCTACTTAAAGTCAGCTTTAGATTTGCCTGTTGTATCCCTAGATTGCAGTGTCCCAGATGTTATTTCAGCAGTGCAACGTGCAGCACAAGTCGCTCGTAATATAGTGTTGATTAATTTTGCAGAAGCGTCACCCGTTGTGCCGATTTTAGAAGCCGCGTTGAATGTGACTGTGCAAGAGGAAATTTATACGACACCAGAACAAGCCCGTGAATTATTTCAGTTAACACGCCAGCAACCTAACATTGCTTATGTTGGGGCTAGTTTGGTGTGTGGTTTGGCTACCCAACATGGGATCCCTTCATTTTTATTATACAGCGCGGGATCCTGCCGCAAAACAATTGCTAGTGCTATTCAAATAGTCAATCAACAGGTCGTCACTAATCAAGGCGCCGCATTAACCAATTGGTTGTTAAAACAGTCAAAAACACCAATTTTTATGACCGATAAAGAAGGTCAGTCCATTATTTTTAATCAAGCAGCTAGGCATGAATTAGGTGTGGATAACGATAACTGTTCTGATTTAGAAAGTCTTATTCATTCTGAAGAAATAATGCGTCCCACCGATGGTGAGTGTCGTATTCAAGGTGTCGATTGGTGGTTTCATCAAGATTGTGTGATGACACAAGGTAAACCACTTTATATCTATCAATTGTATCGAAAAAAGCCTAAACCAGAAAAAGTCAAAGCCTCTTCACGGCACCAATTAGTGTTTGAGTCATCCGCTATACAAAAAGTAATGCAACAGGTCAGAGCGTTCTCTTCCTCACCCAGCAACGTCTTAATTTATGGAGAGTCTGGAACAGGTAAAGAGCTTATAGCCCGAGCTGTGCATGAAACTAGTCCTTTTTCAGAAGGCAACTTTGTTGCTCTCAACTGTTCGTCTATTCCTGCTGAATTATTTGAAGGGGAGCTTTTTGGACATAGGGACGGTGCTTTTACAGGGGCTAAACGCGGTGGTAGGAAAGGGCTCATTGAAGAAGCGCAAGATGGGGTGTTATTTCTCGATGAAATTAGCGAGTTGGCTCTTGATCAACAATCAAAATTGCTACGTTTTTTGCAAGAGCGCTATTATCGGCCTATAGGCTCTAATGAAGAAAAACTAGCCTATTTAAAAGTGGTTGCGGCATCCAATAAAGAACTCAAGCAGCTAGTCGTAGAAGGCAAGTTTCGTGCAGATTTATTTTTTCGAATTAATGTTTTTAATATTCATATTCCACCATTACGAGAGCGTCCCGAGGATATTTCTAGTATTGCCATGCAGAAACTGACTCGTTTCGTCTCTAGTTACCAATCGCAGTTTTCGGTTGCTGACATACTGTCTGAGATACTCGAAATTTTAGTGAGTTATTCATGGCCAGGCAATGTACGAGAATTAGAAAATGTGCTCGAGCGGGTTATTGCATCAATACAGATGGCTGATGACCTCACAAAGATTAAGGAAATATTGCGCGACATTTCTCCAGAGATTTTTTCAAAATCAACATCCGATATTGAACAAACTCTAGTCAAAACCAAAGAATTGGAACTGGTGGTGGAGGCAATGCATAAATTCGACGGTGATAAGCAACAGGTCGCTCACTACCTTGGGTTGAGCCAAACAACTTTATGGCGACGATTAAAACACATAAATATAAAATAAAATTATTGGAGAAAATACCATGATAACACTTCGTAAAAGCGCACTTGCAACCAGTATATTGGTTGCTCTGTCCGCCAGTAGTTTAGTAGGGATAAATCAAGTCGTTGCTCAAGAAGCGGCTGAGCAAGCAGATGATTTTGAAGTCATCAGTATTTCTCGTAAACGACCAGAAAGTCTGCAAGAAGTACCTATTGCGGTCACTGCTATCTCTGAAAAGATGATTGAAAATGCTGGTATCGAACGTCCAGGCGACTTTATTGGACTTATTCCAAACGTGACTATGGTTGATGCAGCTAACGTCGGTGATACACAAGTCACCATTCGCGGCATAGTATCTACTCGTGATGCTGAAGGTACTTTTGCCTATGTGGTTGATGGTGTGCTGATGACCAACCCCAACAGTTTCAATGAAGAATTATTAGATGTGTCACAAATCGAAGTGTTAAAAGGTCCACAAGGCGCATTATATGGTCGAAATGCGGTATCGGGTGCAATATTAGTCACCACTAAAATGCCTGCAGATGAACTAGAAGGAAGGGTTACCTTAGGAGTCGGTAATAACAACAGTCAAAGAATAAATGGTGTGATCAGTGGGCCATTGTCAGAAAACGTTCGTGGACGCCTTACCGCTAGTTATAAAACGACCGATGGTTTTTATGAAAACGTGTTTACTGGTGCAGATGACGCGGTTGATTATCTTGAGGACACAAATATTCGTGGCCGTTTGATTTGGGATGCCAGTGATGACTTAACCCTAGATTTTCGTGCCAGCATAGGCAATGTTGAGGGTGGGGCAATCAATTATAATGCGGTGTTTGCTCTGCCTTCATTTGTTGCCAATGGCTTTGATCCGGCCTTCAACAAAGACGTGAATGAAGTAGATGTTAACTTTGCGTTTAACGTACCAGGCGTCAACAAACAAGAAACTACCGAGCTTTCTGTAAAAGCCGACTGGGATCTAGATGGTATGGATGTAACCGCCATTTTAGCTTACAACGATTTAGAAGAAGACTTAATTTCTGATGGCACCAGTGCGACTTTTTATGGTTATGAATTAACCCCTCAGTGTCAAACCGACCGTGCTAGCCTAAACAATGCACCCGGTGCATTAGGTGGTGCAGATAGATCTGACTTGTTTGGTAACTTTTTTGCACCCTTTGGTGTATTTCCTCCTGGCGTCGAGTTCACTGGCGTTTATGGACCATTTACACCCCTATCGTGTGATGGTTACCAATATCAAGAACGAAGCCAGTCTGATTTTAGTGGTGAATTACGCTTTACCTCAGATGATAACGATGCAGACTTAAGATGGATTGGTGGCGTTTATTTTGCCGAAATCGAACGCGATGTCGTTGTCGCTTATGGTGCCGATACTGGTCAAGGTTTCTTGAGCCAAGCTTATGTGCCACCTACCGGTCCAAACCCTACTGATTTATTATTCTCTGATACCTTCGATACCTCAGTGATGTCTGCTTTTGGTCAGCTCGAATATGATTTGAGCGAGCAATGGGAATTAGCCGTAGCCCTTCGTTATGACTACGAAGACAGAGAAGTTAGCAATAACGTACCGAATGTGACCGCTTCTGGACTGAATGTGAACACTTACGTTAACGATGTGCTGGGACCAATCAATCCAGCTTTTAATGCTAATCCTGATGGTATTCCTAATCGAAACCGCTCATTTAGCCAGTGGCAACCTAAAGTAACGTTAGGTTATGCGGCTAGCGACAATCTTAATTGGTATGCCAGTTATGGTGTAGGTTTCAGAAGTGGTGGCTTTAACTCTATCGGTACCGAAGCCACCTTAGACTTTTGGTTTAATAGCAGTGCTGCTGGCGACACCCCTGGTGATGCGGTGAACGCACAGCTAATCGTTAAAGACGAATACGATAAAGAAGTCACCACCAATATCGAACTTGGTTTCAAATCCAAAATGATGAACAACAAAGTGAAACTGAATGCGGCAGTGTTCTCAACCACTGTTGATGATAACCAGTTCTTTGAATTTTACGCTGGCCCATTTGGCTTATTGCGCGCTGTAACGACTATCGAAGAACTGGCTATTCAAGGTTTTGAGTTAGATATAAGCGCCCAAGTAACTGAAGACATTACTTTATTTGGTGGCATGGGTTTATTGGATAGTGAAATTAAAGAAAACCGCCACCGTCCACTCTCTGTGGGTAATAAAGCGCCGCAAGCAGCTGATAAAACCTTCACTTTTGGGGCAAGCTGGGATTACAGCCTGACTGATGATGTATTTATGACCACGCGTTTAGATTGGCAGTATGTAGGCGAAACCTACTTCCATTCATTACAAGGAACTGGGCCTGAAGAAACCGCTCAAAGTTTACCGACTATTTGGGATTTCTTTGGCACTTTGGGCGGTGGTGTACCTCCTGGACCACACCCCGTTAATTTTGAGAACGCAAGTCGTGATGCCTATAGCACGGTTAACTTAAGGGTAAGCTTTGACGCAGATGATTGGAATTTGGCCATATGGGCTAAAAACTTGACCGACGAGAAGTATTTGCAAGAAGTGATTCCTACTCCTGAGTTTGGTGGTTCATTTATTCAACCTTCAGCACGTGATTCTTACGGTATCGACTTTACATATCGTTTCTAGTGTGTGGGAGCCGCAAGGCTCCTCAATTATTTATTGGAGTCGTTTATAATGACTAATAAACCATTGTCAGGCACACGCATTCTTGATTTAACACATATGTTATCTGGACCTTATTGCGGCATGATATTAGCTGATTTAGGTGCAGAGACCATAAAAGTTGAACCACTAAAGGGAGAAGGAACCCGCAAACTTCTAGCCACAGATCCGGAAAATTCCATTAATGGTATGGGAGCATATTTTATTACGCTAAATCGTAATAAACAAAGTGTGTGTATCGATCTTAAAACGCCCAAAGGTCTCGAGTTATTTTATGACTTAGTGAGAAAATCAGATGTGGTGATCAATAATTTTGGGGCTGGTGTGCCAGCACGTCTGAAAATTGATCATGCACATTTAAAACAAGTTAATCCTCGCATTATTAGCTGTTCCATTACTGGTTTTGGTAATGATGGCCCGGGTTTTAAACGTCCTGCGTTTGATCAAGTCGCTCAAGCAATGGGCGGAGGCATGTCGATTACCGGTGTAAATGCCGATCAGCAAGTCCGTGCGGGTATTCCTATTGGTGATTTAGGTGGCGGCATGTTTGCCGTGATGGGCATTCAAGCGGCATTGCTGGAGCGTGAGAAAAGTGGAGAAGGGCAAGACGTTGATATATCGATGTTGGATTGTCAAATATCTTTATTAAATTATATGGCAACCATGCATTTTATCTCGGGAAAAGACCCTTATCCAATTGGTAATTCTCATTTTGTGCATGTGCCATACAATACTTTCACCACAAGTGACGGACAAATTGTGATCGCAGTTATCACTGATAACTTTTGGCAAAACCTGAAACAAGTAGTGCAAATAGAGGGCTTAGATAAGCCTGAATACGACACTCAGCCGGGTCGTTTCAAAGATCAGCATTTTATTAATGCCACCTTAAATGACACTCTATCAACAAAAAGTGCCAGCCACTGGTTGGGCTTACTGGAAGCTGCACGGATCCCTTGTGCCCCCGTAAACAAGTTCTCTCAGGCCTTGAGTGATCCTCAAGTATTACATCGAAATATGGTTGTGGAATTATCAGACCCCGAAGGACACAAAACCAAAGGACCGGGTAACCCAATTAAATTTTCTAGAAGCAACGAAGAAAGTTTTAGTGCGGCGCCTGGTTTAGGTGAACATACTGAAAAAGTGTTACATGACTTATTGGGCATGAGCCCTGAGGATGTTTCCATTCTTCGGGCCGCAGAGGTGGTCAGTTAATGGCTGCTAATCACATTACTATTAATGATGTGGGCCCTCGTGATGGTTTACAAAATCAACCTAAATTACTCAGTAAAGAACAACGTCTCAGTTTAATCAGTGCATTGGTCGATGCCAAAGTGCCTGAGATAGAGGTGGGCGCTTTTGTCTCTCCTAAATCAGTGCCAGCTATGGCCGGAACAGCGGAGCTATTTACGGCTTTAGTTGCTGCACTAGAAAATAGCACCAGCTTATTTTCTGCCTTGATACCTAACATGAAGGGTTTTGAGTTAGCAATGTCAGCACATGTTCCGTTGATGTCATTAGTTGTTGCCACATCAAATACCATGAATCTGAAGAATATTCGTATGTCGACAGAGGATAGCGTCAAGGTCAGCAAAGATGTTCTGAAGGTGGCCAGACAACAGGGTGCCAATGTACAAGCTTATGTGGCTACTGCTTGGGCTTGTCCTTTTGAAGGAAAAATCAGTGCGGATAGCGTGTTTAGTATCACGGATCAATTACTGCAAGCTGGCGCTTCTAGCGTTGTTATCGCAGATACCATTGGTGCTGCTAACCCTTCAGAGGTTAATCAGTTGATGGAAGCAATGGCGAGTCGTTTTGATATTGCTCAGCTTTCCTGTCACTTTCATGACACCAGAGCCATGGGTCTGGCTAATGTTTATGCGGCAATAACTGCAGGAATAAGAAAATTTGATGCATCCATCGCCGGATTAGGCGGCTGTCCATTTGCACCCGGTGCCAGTGGTAATGTGGCCACCGAAGATGTAGTGATGATGGTTGAACAAATGGGATTCTCAACAGGTATCGATATGGCACTGTTAGTGAAAGCGTCAGACTTAGCGGTTGCATTGACTGGCACTGCTTCAGGCGGAAACGCCAAGTCTTGGATTGAAAATTATTATCTTAATTAATCGGTGTATTAAATAATAGCCGGATATTGGAGTAAAACATGAGTTATCGATTAGGTGTAGATGTGGGCGGAACGTTCACTGACTTGTTACTTATAAATGAAGAAAATGGTCAAACCCATACGGCTAAAGTGCCATCCACTCCTGAGGATTCTTCTATAGGGGTGTTGGATGGCATTGATAGGATTTGCCGAGAGTCTGGTATAGATCCTAAGAAAATTAATCGTGTGATGCATGGTACAACAGTGGCCACAAATGCAGTCTTAACAGGAAAAGGCGCAAAAGTAGGTCTGGTGACCACTAAAGGTTACAAGCAGGTTTTACAAGTGGCTCGTTCGTTTTGCCCGGGTGGGCTTGGTGGCTGGGTGAGTTTTGTGAAAAAACCTTTATTGGCTCCGCTGGAGTTAACTATTGAAGCAGATGAAAGAATGGGTGCAAATGGCGAGACAGTCGATACCTTAGATGAAGCCGCATTGCGTAATTCATTGGCCGTGTTAAAAGACACTGGGCAAGTTGAAGCACTGACGATTTGCTTTATCAATGCCTACTTAAATGGTGCTCACGAACAAAGAGCCAAAGAAGTCGCCGCAGAAATATTTACTGATATCCCTATTTCTATTTCTAGCGATTTAGTGCCCGAAATGCAGGAATATGAACGCACAGAAACCACGGTTGTAAATAGTTATGTACGACCACAAGTAGCAAAGTATGTAGACAATTTGAACCGTTCATTAAGAAGCTCCATGGGTGAAGACTTACATCTTTCCATCTTGCGCTCAGATGGAGGGTTAGCATCGGCTAGAGCGTCAGCTGAAAGTCCGGTTAATCTTCTGATGTCTGGACCTGCAGGCGGTGTATCGGGTGCTATGCATTTTTGTAAAAAAGCGGGTTTTAACGATATTTTAACCTTTGATATGGGTGGTACATCCACAGATGTCGCCTTGATCCAAAACGCCAAAGCACGCGTCAGACGTGAAACTAGAGTCGGTGATGTCACAGTGCGTGCTCCATCCGTGGATGTTCGCACAGTAGGTGCTGGTGGCGGTTCTTTAGCTTTTGTACCTGAACTTACCAAGGCTTTACGTGTTGGACCTGAATCAGCGGGCGCTAAACCAGGTCCTGCTGCCTATATGAAGGGCGGCACCGAACCCACAGTATGTGATGCAAATGTGGTATTAGGGTATTTGCCCTCTGATGTACAACTGGGTGGCGCAATGGCCATAAACAAAGATGCGGCAGTCACGGCAGTAAAAAAAGTGGCTGACGCTATGAATTTAACTGTTGAGGAAGCTGCAGAAGGTATTGTCAAAATTGCTAACGAAGCCATGTTTGGTGCGTTACGCCTAGTGTCTGTAGAGCAAGGGTTTGATCCAAGAGACTTTGCGCTGGTCGGTTTTGGTGGTGCGGGTCCGTTACATGCTAATGCGCTGGGTATTTTAACACAAGCTTGGCCCACCATCATTCCTCCAGGTCCCGGGGTCCTGTGTGCTTATGGTGATGCTACTACTGTGGTCCGTGATGAAGCATCAAAAACCTTCGTTAAATTACTTAAAGACGCCTCTGCTGCAGAGTTGGAAACAGTACTGGATGAGTTAAAACATAAAGCCAGTGCCACCTTGATTACCGATGGTATAAAGTTATTGGATCAAGAAGTGACTTATCAAGCCGATTTGCGTTATACCGGCCAAGCGTTTCAATTATCCATTGAGTTTACGTTAGCTGAATTACAAGCTAGGGGTTTAGAAGTGCTTAAATCTCAGTTTGATAAAGAACATACTCAGCTCTTTACTTTTGCTTTAGAAGAAGGTCATGAGATTGTTATGGTGCGAGCTATTGCCATTGCCAGCAGCGGTGAGTTGCCAACTATGCCAAAAGGCAATGCGGCTAATACATTAGATGAATGTAAGTTGGCGGACAGTCAAATTTATTTCGAAGGTCAATATCATCCGACACCTATTTATGATCGAAATAAGATGCAAACTGATTTACAGATCCCTGGGCCAGCCATTGTAAGCGAAATGGACTCAACTACCGTTATTTTACCTGGTTATCTCGCTAAGGTTGATGCAGTCGGTAATCTTCTTATTAACCCAGTGAAATAATTGGAGATGATAATGAATAATAAAATTTTAGAAACTAATACGTCACCTTTGAACAGAGTCGAAGTAGACACAGTTACAGTAGACATTATCGAAAACGCGCTGAGTAATGCGCGAGTTGAAATGGACGCTGTATTATTTAGAACCGCTATGAGTCCGGGAATTCGGGAGCAAGGTGATTGTTTTCCGATGATCGCTAATAAAGACGGTAAAATGGTGGTGGGGCAGTTTGGCTCATTTATCCATGGTTTTTTGGAAGCCTACACTGGGCAGTTAGAAGAAGGGGACGTAATATTAACCAATGACCCATATATGACCAATGCTGCGGTATCCCACCTACCAGATTGGATAGTATTAGTGCCTATCTTTAAAGAAGGTCGGCATATCGCTTGGTCAGCCATGTTTGGCCACATGTCGGACAATGGTGGTATGGTGCCGGGCTCTATTCCTATTAAAGCAGAAAGTATTTTCCAAGAGGGGATACGTATTCCTCCTACAAAACTGTATAAAAAAGGGGTATTGCAAAGCGACCTCTTAGACCTGATTTTGCACAATGTGCGCACCCCACAATGGAATAGATTTGATCTGAATGCCCTGGTTGCTGCTTGTAATACCGCAGCTAAAAGATGTATCGAAATCTCTGAACGATTTGGTGATGATATGTTTTATTCCACTATGGAGATCATGTTGGAGCGCAACCATGTGGCAATGGAAGCCATTATTAATATGTTGGTGCCAGAAGAGCCACGCACATTTGTGGATTATGTGTGTGATGATGGTGTTGGCATGGGTCCTTACAAAATTCAGTGTAAAATGTGGCGAGAAGGCAACCGTGCCATATTTGATTTTGAAGGCACGGATCCACAAGCCAATAGTTCGATTAACTTTTACTTGAATGAAGATATGTTTAAGATGTTTTTTGGTTCATTTACTATCAATCTTGTGGATCCACAAATTGTCTTTAACGATGGGTTTTATGACCTAGTGGATGTGCATATCCCTGCAGGTAGTTTACTCAAACCCAATTTCCCAGCCGCTCTTTCTGGGCGAACACATGCATTAGGTCGTATTTTTGATGTGATGGGTGGCCTATTAGGCCAAGGTGCGCCAGAAGCCATGAATGCAGCTGGATTTTCTGATTCACCGCATTTATTTTATTCAGGTTACGACAACAAAGGCGAGTGGTTTCAATTGTTTCAAATTGGGTTTGGTGGCATACCAGGTCGCCCTGTGGGAGATGGACCTGATGGTCATTCATTGTGGCCAGGATTTACCAATGTACCCAATGAATTTATCGAAGCCTACTTTCCATTAAGAGTAGAACAGTACGAAACCATCACTGACTCGGGTGGCGCGGGTAAACATCGTGGTGGCAATGGCTTATCGGTGGCTTATCGTTTCCTCAATGATGGCAACATTGCTATCCATGATGAAAGATGGTTAACGTACCCTTGGGGTGTAAACGGTGGCACACCGGGACAAAGATCCACTAAAATATTAATACGTGCAGATGGCACAAAACAAATTTTGCCTGCTAAGTGTGATGGTGTTGCAGTGAAAGAAGGCGACTTATTGTACTTCAATACATGGGGCGGCGGTGGCTGGGGAGATCCATTCCTTCGTGATTGCAACAATGTGCTTGATGATGTCAATCGTGATTTAGTATCTATTGAAGGCGCAAAACGTTATGGAGTAGTGATAGTTGATGGTGTGGTTGACCAACAACAAACTACATTATTACGTGCGATCTTAACTGAGAAGCGAGGTGCCACACAGTTATTTGATTTTGGAGGCACGATTGAAGAAATCAAAGCTAGATGCCTAGAAGAAACGGGGTTGCCAGCACCAAAAACACCTAGTTTTGCGAAATCTAGGGTCTAAAAAAAGTGAGATGACTAAATTATGTCAAATACCCCACAGGATCGTGATTTAGCCATAGGCAGATTAAGTCTGGGCATCTGCCCAGCTCTCATTGTGGTTGACTTGAGCAATGGGTTTAGTGATCCCGCTAGCCCTCTTGGGGGTGACTTTGATAGTCAAATCTTACACATAAACGGGTTGTTGGAGGCCTTCAGAGCTAAAAAACTGCCTGTTTATTTTACTTCGGTGGTATATCACGATGAGACCACTGCCAGTGTGTTTCGTCGTCGTTTACCAGATTTAAATATCCTACAACCATCCAGTGAGTGGGTGAAAATGAATGCTAAAATTAATAAAAACCCTGATGAATTAATCATTGAAAAACAATGGCCAAGCGCCTTCTTTAAGACCCAATTAGCAGCACAGTTAGAACAAAACGCAGTGGACTCAATAGTCGTTGTGGGTTTAACAACAAGTGGTTGTGTTCGAGCTACTGTAGTTGATGGCTTACAATACAACTATCCAGTTTTTGTGGTGCCTGAAGCCTGTGGCGATAGAAACTTAAGTGCCCACCATGCGAGTTTGCATGATATGCATGCTAAATATGCGGTGGTGATAGCCGCTGAAGAATTATGTGCTCAGGTTTTATGTTTGAACGTTACTAGCAATTAAATACAATATAAAATGCATTTAATTTACCTACCTCAGATAGGTAAATGTAACAAAATCTCTCAAAACACGACAAAAAGTAGATGTTAAGCGTTGGTTTATCCCTGAGTTTCGCTGTTTGAACGCTTCATCGCGTTTCACCGTAATTAATCTATTTTGACCCTTCAATATCAATACTTATCCCTACTCTATGGTGGAACTCGACATTAAAAACAAACATCAAACAGTGAGGAACGAATTATGAAAAAAGTACTTATTAGCAGCATCATTTCCGCAGGCATTCTTTTAGCAGGTAACGCCCAAGCAAGTAATATTGACGTTGTAATAGAAAGCAAATTAGTTAAAGTATGCGAGGCTATAAAAAGTGATAGCCTGATTAAAGTGCATGTCGCCGTAAAAGAGAGTCGCATTCGTATCAGAAAGATCGCCAACGATTTAGTCTGTAATGGATTCGACCCTGTGAGCTATGCTTTGGCCAACGATGCAGAAAAAACAGCAAAATATATGGCTCAAAAAAGTAACGTTAATGGTCAGGATTTTTTGGCTAAGCTTTAGGCTGACAACATGCTGAAAGATAAACATCGTGAGTAAAGGTGATAGTCATATCTCTTTGCTCACAGTTTACTTTTATCAACAAGCGCAACACTTCTTCTACCGATATAATGCCTAACTGATCGACTCTAGTATTAGGCCCACTCTTTTTAATATAGACCACTGATAAGCCTGACTCTGACTATGATTGATGACTAACCCTATCATCGCTGGCAATCTGTTCGCGCCAAAATCTGCACGTTCCATATCAGCCTGTTCTTAGCGAGCATATAAAATTGGCATACCCAGAAGCACCTAAAAATAAAATCAATCTTGAGGTATCTCCATTTAATCTCTTAACTAATTGGCTTTGTTTAACCGCGACTTTTATTATGGAGCAGCCTACTTGTTAAACGATATTAAATTTAAACGTTAAAAAGCTTACGCCAGTGGCTATTAGAAAAATATATTATATGATTTTAGTCAGCTAATAATATGCAGTATTAAAGATGACTGAACTAATAAACAAGTCATAGTTCAACGTTAACGGGCAAACGGCATAAACAGCTTGATAATATTATGAAAATCTTGCTTAAAAGTTGGTCTTACTTATTAGGAAGTGGCGCGTGTAGCTATGTTTTTATTTAGTCAGGTGACGACATACTTTTTGGTTCTGGATCTATTCAAAAGTCTCTTAATATGCAAACGTCTCTCGGATTGTAAGGACAGAAGTATTGATTGCTTGACGTTGACTCAGCTTAACGGGTCACAAGGTTACGCAGCATTTATTAATATATTTACGAAGGTAAAAAGTAAGATTAATGGATAAATATATGGTTTTTGGTAGACATTAAGTCAACCCTTATCCGCTAATAAAACCTTAATATTACCCGCGGTGATATTGGTTAGTTCGGTTTTAAATGTATCCAGTTCACTACTAGCTATGGCAAGACTTAGTGTCACTTGATGAGTATAGTTTGGGTCAATATCCTCGACATCATAACGTTCTAATAATCGAGTTATGATGCCATCATGGCTGTAATCATAGATTAATTGTAAGTTGGTTCGGTCAACTTTTAGCTTCATGGGTAAATCTGTTAGCACCAGTGCCACAGCATCAGAATAAGCCCGTTGCAAGCCGCCAGTACCCAACTTAGTGCCTCCAAAATAGCGCACTATTGCGACCACAATATTCCCGCAACCGCTGTATTCAAGGATTTTTAACATAGGCATGCCTGCAGTTCCGCTTGGTTCACCGTCGTCACTCATTGAGCGAATGGTTGTATTAGGTGCACCTGCGATATAAGCCCAACATACATGGTTAGCTCGGGGATGCTGATTGCGCAGACTTCGAA
>JBNMPD010000020.1:0-25051 GCA_051276225.1 Flavobacteriales bacterium | reverse complement strand
GCACAAGCTCAACTTCCGCTTTAACCTAGCTATCAATCACAATCAGCAAAATCACAAATGTTTTTTATTACAATCTCGTTCAATTAAGTCAATTTAGTGGTCTTAGTCATATCTTCAACCAAGTTTGCTTAATGTTCGGTAACCCGTCACAATCCTCACTCCAGCGGTTATGCAACAAGCTGCAGTATAAAATAATGCGATAGGGACAAAATGTTGTGGAACTAAACAAAACAAACAAAGCACTACTATAGTTTCGAAACCTTCGGCTAAGCCTCCCATGTAATGCATGCTTTTATTAGGGTATTGCGGATTGTCGATATTGTGTTTGCTGGCCATGATTGCAAAAGCTAAGAAGCAACTGCCGGTGGCGGTGAACGACAACATTAATAAGCTGCCTGCAACCGCGTTTTGTTCTGGGTGGCTAACGATAAAAGCAAACACTATGGCTGAGTAGAAGATAAAATCTAAGCTTATATCTAAAAATCCACCTGCATCACTGCTATAAGTTTGCCGTGCAACCGCCCCATCTAATCCGTCACACACTCGGTTAAGTAATATCAATACCAAAGCAAGGTTAAATTGTTCAGCAATGATGGCAGGCACGGCCAATATTCCTAAAACAAACCCGAAGATAGTGACTTGGTCTGCTGTGATACCAAGACGGGTCAAAGGTTTGGCTGCGATTGCCAATGGTGGTCTGAGTATTTTATTCAGTAATGGGTCAAGCATCGATTATTCCTGGTTCTTTTTATGATTTTCTTGTTGGTTTTTTTGATAGTTTTTTTGATGAAAATGATCAGCCAAACATAACTGCTTGGCTGATGAAGGAATATCTTCTACATCATGTGACACCATCACACTAGGGATGTTCTGGTCAGCCAACTGTTGAAATGCCCAACATCCCATTTGTTCACGAGTACTAGGGTCGAGAGCTGCAAACGGCTCGTCGAGCAGCATCACTTGTGGTTGGTTAGCCAAGGCTCTTATCAAACCCACTCTGGAACGTTCACCACCACTGAGGTTTTGTGGGTAACGGGTAGCAAGATGAGCTAGATTGATTTGTTCAAGCATATTTAATGCTTCTAAGCGCCGTTGTTTTTTTGAGGCGCGCTGCAGATTATTTGATAGGCGCTGCAGCTTATTTGAGAAGAGCTGAGGGTTTTTAGGTAGCGCAAAACAAATATTGTCTTGTACATTTAAGTGAGGAAAGAGATACACGTCTTGCATCAATAGGCCCACACGTCTTTGTTCAATAGCCAAATCGGTGATATCAGTGCCTGACAACATAATCTGTCCACTGATAGCCACGTGCTCAGGAACATTACCTAACAGCCAATGTAATAGTGTCGATTTACCGATACCGCTGGGACCAGTGATCACCTGAAGTTCACCTTTACCCACATGTATGTCAGGCAAGGTGATATGCCATGTCTTGGCTTCGATCTGGCAATTAATAATGTCTAACACTGTTCCCTCCTATTTCATTCCTGTCCATATCACTGCCTCCCATACTGCCTCGAAATTTTCGGGCTAGTAATGCCGCTAGGAAAAACGCCATAAAAGGCAAGATAGACTGTAGTAACACATATAGGGCAATTAGGTCTTGCTGACTACCCGAAACAATAGCGACGGCTTCGGTTGTAATAGTTGTCACTCGACCTGCTCCCAGCATCAGGGTAGGGATGTATTGAGCAATACTGACCGAAAATGCTATGGCAAAAGCGGTGAAAATGGCGGGTAATAACACTCTAAATCGCACCTGCCACCAACTTTGCCATGATGAATAACCAAAACTTGCTGCTAACAATTCATAACGGGGTTCAACACTCTGAAACGGGCCTTTTAATACCAAATACGCATAGGCAAACGTAAAGGGTAAGTGCGATAAAATAATCCAACCACTATGATAACCGCCTTGCGACCAAATATGCAGAACTTGCCAACCTAGTACCATACTGAGCTGCGGTAAAATGATGGCCAACAACCAATAATAGTCAGGCCAGTACTTGCCCTTTTGGCGTTGTAATTCTAATGCCAATAAAGCTAACGCAACGCCACACAGACCCGCGAATAGACCAATCAATAATGAATTTTGTAATGGTAAGGCAAAAAATAACCATTCATCTTGCCATAATCGAGTGCTTAACTGGGTTAAAGCGAAACTATCAAAGCTATAACTGTGAAAGTTGACACCCAATGACCATAAAGCGAATACCACCACCATCATGGCGGTTAATACACCCAACATAGGTAACCAGGTTTTAAACACAGGATTAATTATACCGATATAAAAATGGCTACCTTTGGTTGCTAATGCTTTACACCCCGCATGGGCAAGTTTTTCATGGGCATACAAAAGGAATACCGATACCGCCAAAAGTATCAGTAATAAAGCGTTAGCCCAAAAAGCTAACGCTTGATCGCCTACCGCAAAACTGGTTTGCCAACGATAAACCGATACCGCAAATAGTTCTGGGATATTCGGTCCCACTAACAAACTGACATCTACTACCGATAGGGTGTAAGCCGTAGCTGCTAACAAAGCTAATCGGGATTGTTTGAGTAGTGCAGGAAAAACTAATAACCACCAGCAACGATAGTCTTGGTAACCCAACGCGTTACCCTGTAACAACCAATATTTGATAGGTAACTGGCGGCCAATCGCACTGAAAATTAATAAGAAAAAAGGCACTTCTTTTATAACGATGGCTGTGATCAGGGTAGATAATCCTTTGCGTGGCAACCCTGAATCAACAAAAAATAAACTACCATCGCTGAACAAAAACACTAATCCTAAAGCGATTGCCAGATGAGGTAAGGATAAAAGCGGTGCGAGGTATTTTTCAAAAGACTGTAAACGTCGACTTAGGTGATACTGGCTATACACCATAAACGCAATATATAATGATATTAATGTGCTAAATATCGCGCTAAATAAGGTCATGAATACTGAAGTAGACAAACCTTGGTACCCTAAGAAAGACCCAAAATCAGAAAATATAATGTGCTCAGGTGGCCATAACCCAACCACAATACCAATTATGGGCAACAGTGAAATCAAAGACACCAGCAACCACCCGCTGGCGAGCCCTATCCGCCGTATTGTTGCTGCCATGCGTCCTCAATAAGCACATGCCATGAGCTGTGAAGTTCAGGATGAGCAGGCATCGTCGCTTTTTCATCAAACAAAGAGTTGATCACAGAAGGGTCGCCCCATCCCCCCGTAAATTTTTCCTGCTGTGCTTTTTCACTCAACATAAAGTTAATCACTACTTTTGCCGCATCTGGACTGGGTGCCAATTTAGGAATGGCAAGATTATGACTATTAGTAATGGCACCATCAGTAAAATAACGCCTAACGCTCGACTCAGAAATTTGTTGAGCACTCTTTTCTTTGAGCCATTGATTAGGGTTAAAACTCACGGTCATTGAAAGATTTTTTTGTTGGTATAACAGCAGTTGCTCAGCGGCTGAACTGGGAAACGCTTTACCTTGCTGCCATAAATAGGGGTGCAACTGCTCTAAGTATTGCCATAAAACGGGCAATAACTGCGCTTGAGCTTGCGCTGTGGCTGACTGATATAAACGCGGGTTCGCATCAGTTAAATCAACTAACAGCTGTTTTAAAAAAGTGGTGCCATGGAATTCAGGCGGCCTAGGGTAAGTGACGGTTTGTGAGTTATTTTTCGCAATAGTTAACAATGAATCTGCGCTTACTTTTGGCTGTTGAAACACTCCATTTTCAGCAATCAGGTTAAACTGGCCAATACCCCAAGGTACTTCAAAGCCATCCATAGGCTCACCAAAATCAACCGTGATAGGTAAACGATCAACCGCTAAATAAGCAGTGTTGGGAATGGTTAACCATAAATTACCGAGTAAAAAGCCTTGCTGCTTCAAATACGCAAAGTTTTCACCGTTGACCCACATCAAATCAATCGCACTAGTACGGCCATTTTCAGCTTTGAGCCGTGAGACGGGTTCAGACGGATCAGTCACTTTAACGTGGATTAACTTTATTCGATATTGCTGAGCAATTTCTTGGGTTGCCCAGCGTAAATAATCATTCACCGCCTTTGAGCCGCCCCAAGCATAGAAATATACCGACTGACCTTTTGCTGCTTTTAGGGTCTGTTGCCACTGCGCGCTATTTTCTTCAACCGTGGCGACAGACCTTGCTGTTTCCTCAGCTACTATTTCCTCAGCATTACCCGGAGCCACAAAAAAAGATAAACAACATAATACAATTCCGCTGGCCAAACACTTAAAAAGTGGAGATATCATTTAACCGCCAATCATAGTCTAGATAGCGAATACTAAATGCCTGCTTCTGTAACCACGTCAGTTGCTGGGGATCGTCGGCTATATCAGCCTGATACACCTTAATAAGCTCTTTAAGACTCGTAAAACCTTGTTGCCCCTTCTCAAAATCTTCACCATACCATTTGAAAATAGAAGACAGATCCACACGGTTATCGTTTAAGTTGATGGTGTTGCGCTGATCATCAGATAAAAACTGCCGCATTTGATCATCAAGCTGTTGATTTAATTTGTCTGCAACAAAAGCTTGGTTTCTCAGTGGCGGACAACTCACTGCAGCACATACCAAGGCGGCATGTATACGGGGGTGTTTAAACCAAACGCGGATCATATCGTGCTCAATATCATCTAAACTGTGCTTCTCATCAAGCAGAGTAAAAAACGATTGTTTCCAAGGGCTAGAAAAAAAACTGCCCAAGTCTTTAATCGACTTAACTTTGCCATTTTGAAACTTTGCATAGTTCTGGTTAATTAGCTGCAAAGTAAAACCATTATAGGCATTGATCAAAAAACTAAGTTGCTCATCTTCTGTCCATAACTTGTATTCGCTTTGTTTGACTGATGATAACGCGGCCAAATACTGGTTTAACTGTTCAGGCTGTGTGTAAAGTAACCCATAATCTATCCGAGTTTGCTTTTTGTTAGGCGATAACTGCACCACATCACTTAATACTTGAGTAAGTATTTGATGCTGATGGTCAAAAGCCTGTACGACAGTTGAGCTCAGCATCAGAATCGCTGTCAGTAAACAAGAGCGGATTTTTGAATTAACATGTTGGTTATCCATTATGAGCGACGCCATGTATGAAAACGCTCAACAAATGCCAGTAACTTTTTAGGTGCATGGGCTTGTTTCCAGACTCCTGCTGCGTTTTTATTGGCTTCTGCCATAGTCGGGTAAATATGAATAGTACCGAGCAATTTATTCATGCCTAGATTGTATTTCATGGCTAACACAAATTCAGCTAATAACTCACCTGCGTGAGCACCGACTATAGTGGCACCGATTATTTTATCTTTGCCGGGTACAGTGAGTACTTTTACAAAACCGCGAGCATGATCGTCTGCTAAAGCTCGGTCTAAACCACCGATATCATAACGCGTTACTTCATATGTTACGTTTTGCTCTTTAGCAGCGGTTTCGTTTAAGCCCACAGTCGCAATTTCTGGCTCAGTAAATGTGGCCCAAGGGATAACACGATAGTCCACTTTGAATGTTTTAAAGGGTCTAAACAGTGCATTTACCGCCGCGAACCAAGCCTGATGCGCCGCCGTATGCGTAAATTGATAAGGCCCAGCTACATCGCCTGCTGCTAATATGTTTGGATATTTAGTTTGTAATAATTCATTGGTCACAACAGTGCGATCAGTTTCAATGCCTAACGTTTCTAAACCAAATCCAGTTAGGTTAGCTTGTCGTCCTACAGCGATAAGTATTTCATCAAAAGGCAGTTTTTCTTGTTTACCGTCTTTCTCGAGTACAATAAATTTATCTTCAGCCGTCTTTTCAATCGCAATAGCTTTAGTATTTAAACGAACATCGACCCCATCTTTAATAAGCTGATCGTATAAATGCTGCGCTGCATCTGGATCTTCTTTTGCTAATAGCTGGGACAACATTTCAACTTGTGTGACCTGAGTGCCCAATCGACCGAACGCTTGAGACAACTCACTGCCAATAGGTCCACCTCCCAACACCACTAAACGTTTAGGTTGTTCAGTTAAATCCCACAAATTATCTGCGGTTAGGTAGTCCACATCTTGTAAGCCCGGAATAGGCGGCACAAAAGCGCTGGCCCCTGTAGCTATCACAATGTTTTTAGTCGTTAACGATTGAATACCGTCTTCAGTTTGAATATCGACCTGCCATGGAGACACGATAGTTGCGCTACCTGTCACTACATTTACACCCAGAGACTCATAACGTTCTATTGAATCATGAGGTTCAATCGTTTTAATCACACTATGAACTTGGCTCATCACCGCTTTAAAATCGATTTGAGGTGCTGGGTAAGTGACACCTGTTTTTTGTGACTCTTTATGAACATGTGCTAGCTTGCTGGCGTGTAATAAACTTTTTGAAGGCACACAACCAGTGTTCAAACAGTCGCCACCCATTTTATGTTTTTCTACTAAGGTGACGGATGCTTTAACCGCAGCTGCAATATAAGCGGTTACTAACCCCGCCGCACCGGCTCCAATGACCACTATATTTCGGTCAAATTTCTTAGGTTTCTGCCAGCCCTTATAGACTCTGCGCTGTTTAAACATGCTAATAATAAATTTAGCAATAAGAGGAAATAACCCAAGCAACGCAAAAGACAGGATCAAATCAGCAGAAATGATATCGGCAAGAGTATTAATCTCTACTAGTTGAAGACCTGCATTCACGTAAACAAAGGTGCCTATCAACATACCTACTTGGCTTACCCAATAATACGTGAGGGTGCGAATACCTGTGACGCCCATCACTAGATTGATCACAAAAAAGGGGAATAAAGGCACCATCCTCAAACTGAGTAAGTAAAACGCGCCGTCTTTTGCAATGCCTTCATCAATGGCTATAATTTTATTAGAAAACGTTTTCTTAACCCAATCTCGCAGCAAGAAGCGAGAAACTAAAAAGGCGAAAGTAGCCCCGATAGTTGATGCAAACGAGGCCAACAATAATCCCCAACCGAGCCCAAATAATGCACCAGCACCCAGGGTCAGAATTGCAGCTCCTGGCAAACTAAGCGCGGTCACTACTACATATAATAAAAAGTAGCCTATAAATGCTTGTAACCAATTCTGTTGAATAAAGTCAGCTAACTGTTGTTGGTTTGATTTAAGACTTTCGAGGGTCAGATATTGACCTAAATCAAAAACAAAAAAAGCGCCTATCAGACCTATGACCATGGCTAGAAGTATTCCGCGTTTAAAATTCATAGCGTTGTTGTACCTTAATTTTTAATAAACGATGTGATAATTAGTTAACATAAGACGTCAACACGACTTTGATATCATTTGTGACAAACAAGGACCACACCATTTGTGTGTTTATTTCATGATATTAATGAATAGATTGAATATTATTGTGAAAACGCACTTTGCACAACAGGCCGTAGTCTTAGCATTGCACATTATAGAAGGTATTGTGTGTATGACCTTGCTTGTTCAGGCTTAAAGTAGGCTCAAAGTAGGATTAACAACAAGTTTGACTAAGGTATGAAAACTTTATCTAACTTTTACGCAGTCTGACTTCAATTCAATATTGACCACACAATATGAAACATTTAAGAATGATCCTAACAAACAGATCCATTGAGGTGTGTAGAGCCTTCAGAAGCCGTAAGTTCATTGTGAAACATAGCAAGTCTCATCACTCATTAGTGCCAAATGACAACTTAATGTCAAATTCAAAGTGCTTTTTTGCAACTGATTAACCTAATCAAAAGGAACTAACGCTTGACCACTGTGCCAAGCTTGCTTATAAATAACCTTTATTAAGCAGCAAAGTGCGTTGAATGTCAGTTAAACACCCCATAATCGCTATCACTGGTTCGTCTGGTGCAGGCACAACTATGACTACCAATGCCATACGACACATTTTTCGTAATTTGTCAGTCAACGCCGCAGTGGTAGCTGGAGATAGCTTCCACCGTTTCACTCGTCCTGAAATGGAAGTTGCGATCCGCAAGGCGCAAGAACAGGGTAGGCACATCAGTTATTTTGGCCCCAAAGCCAATGACTTTGAAATGCTCGAATCCTTGTTTACTGAATATGCTGAAACTGGCATGGGCAAACATCGTCAATACCTGCATACCTTTGACGAAGCTGTACCCTTTAATCAAATGCCCGGTACCTTCACCCCTTGGCAAGACTTACCTGAAAACACCGACGTACTTTTTTATGAAGGTTTGCATGGTGGTGTAACAAACGATGAAGTAGACGTATCCAAACACGTCGACCTTTTAGTTGGCATGGTACCCATAGTCAATTTGGAATGGATCCAAAAAATTGTCCGTGATACCACAGACCGTGGGCATTCTCGCGAAGCAGTCATGAGCAGCATCGTGCGTAGCCTCGACGATTATTTTAAATACATCACACCACAATTTTCTCGCACTCATGTTAATTTTCAACGAGTACCCACCGTCGATACCTCTAACCCCTTCAGTGCCCGTGAAATACCCAGCCAAGACGAAAGTTTTGTGGTGGTGCGTTTTCGCCGCGAAATGAAAAATGTTGATTACCCCTACCTACTCAAAATGATTGATGGTGCGTTTATGTCACGAATTAATACCATAGTTGTGCCTGGTGGTAAGATGGGTCTGGCTATGGAGCTTATCTTAATGCCTCTTTTAGAAGAATTATTGGATAAAAAACGCCGCGCTGGTTTTCAAATGGATTGGGTAAGTGAGAAATAACTAATGCTGAAGCCAATCAATAATGAGCAAAAACTACCTTTTAAAGTCCGTATTCTAATCGGTATTATTGCTATCCCCTCTTTAATTCTGGCGGCGATGATTGTTTCAATGCTTATTAATCAAACAGCCGGCGAAGTCAGTTTTTTCGAAATGCTTTATTCATTGGTAGGTATTTTCTCCATGTATATTGCTTTGACAGGTAAAAAATTCTTTTAAGTCCAGTTTACATTCGTATTTAGCTCAAGGCTGACTGACCGTGACAAACTTTGTAACAATCCAAATGTATTGCCAATCAAGGCAACCTTTTGAATTAACTGGCTTTCACTTATAGTATAAGTATTCATGCATCTGATTTGGATTGGTTATGGGACAGGAAACAACAAAAATTTTAGTAGTAGATGACGACATGCGTCTACGCAGTTTGTTGGAACGCTACTTAGTTGAACAGGGTTTTCAAGTCAGAGCTGCAGCTAATTCTGAACAAATGGACAGATTGTTAGAGCGTGAAAACTTTCACCTTATGGTATTAGATCTGATGTTACCTGGTGAAGATGGCTTGTCTATTTGTCGCCGTTTACGTCAAAAAGAAAACGGAATTCCCATTGTAATGCTGACTGCTAAAGGTGATGAAGTAGATCGCATTATTGGCCTAGAAATGGGCGCTGACGACTACCTGCCTAAACCGTTTAATCCCCGAGAATTACTCGCCAGAATTAAAGCAGTGCTTCGTCGCAAAACAACTGAAGCACCAGGCGCACCCTCTCTTGAAGAACAAATCATTGATTTTGGTAAGTACTCACTTAATCTTGGCACCAGAGAAATGAGTGCTGAGGGCCAGCCAATGACACTCACTAGTGGTGAATTTGCCGTGCTTAAATCTTTAGTGACTCATCCTAGAGAGCCTTTGTCTCGTGACAAACTAATGAACCTAGCACGTGGTCGTGATTATAGTGCGCTGGAACGTAGTATTGATGTGCAAGTATCACGCTTACGCCGCATGCTTGAAGAAGATCCTGCAAATCCGCGTTACATTCAAACCGTTTGGGGTCTGGGTTATGTGTTTGTACCAGACGGTGAAAACACGGCTTAGCAGCCGTGATTAACACTCGTGAATACACCTGCACTTATATCAGGACCTACACTCTTGCTTGCATCCGCGCTTGCACCCGCGCTTGCACCCGTATTTACACCCATATTTATACCTGTTCACTCGCCTAAGTGAGATTTCTACCTAAAAGTTCTTTTGGTCAAACAGTCTTGTTGATAGGTATTTTACTGTTTATCAACCAAATTGTGTCTTTGGTTTCGGTGACATTTTATTTTGTTAGTCCTAATGTACAGCAAATCAATAATTTGCTTGCCACACAAATTAAATTAGCCTTTATTGAAGACATCGACAGTCAAACGCCTAAATTAGATCCACGCTTTTACCAAGCAGCTGGTATGCACATATATAGTCAGTCAGAAGCTATTAAAAGTGGTTTAGGGCAATCCACCCCATACCAGTCTTGGTCAAGGCAAATGTCTGATAGCTTAGGTGGTGAAGCACAAGTCAGGATCACCCATGGCGAGCCTTACTTGTATTGGATAAACCCACCACAAAACCCGGATATCTGGATTACTATTCCCATGGTGGGATTAGGACAAGGTGACGGTTCACCACATTTAGTTTATTTGCTAATGATTGGTATCTTAAGTGTGGGCGGTAGTTTGATTTTTGTACGACGCTTAAATCGCCCTTTAAAAGCCCTGCAAGATGCAGCCTTATTAGTAGGCCGCGGGCAAGTGCCTAAGCCCCTAAAAGAGGAAGGTTCTAGTGAATTAATAGCGGTAACCCATGCATTTAATCAAATGTCCAAAGGCATCAAACAACTCGAAGATGACAGAGCGTTGCTGACCGCTGGCATATCTCACGATCTACGTACACCTCTTACCCGCATCAGATTAGCGTCAGAAATGTTACCTGAATCACAAGACTGGGTGAAAGAAGGCATAGTTCACGATATTGAAGATATGAACGAAATCATAGATCAATTTATCGATTATGTGCGCCAAGACCAACAAGAATGTATGCAAGCGAGTAATTTAAACGAACTTATAAAAGACGCCGCACAAGTCAGGAATATAGAAGAAAACCACAGAATTACTTTAGATCTTGGTCTTTTACCAAATACATTGATCAGACGAGTGGCTTTAAAAAGAGTGTTAGACAACTTAATCGAAAATGCCTTTCGTTATGGCGGCAACAATATTGAAATCACTTCTAGACATTATAAAAAGGAAAAGCAGTTATGTTTTTCTATACGTGACTTTGGCCCCGGTATTCCAGAAGAACAAATACCAGGTCTTTTTGAACCTTTTACTCAAGGCGACAAAGCGCGTGGGAGCCTAGGTTCAGGACTTGGTTTAGCTATCATTAAACGCATAGTTGAAATGCACAGCGGAAAAGTAACGCTACAAAACCATGTCCAAGGGGGCTTAATTGCAACCGTGTTTATTGGTTATCAGGTAATGAGCTAATCAAAATTAAGTTGCCCATTTGTTGAAGAATGGTTGTTCAAACGTCGTGAAAACTCGAAGTGTGCTTTCCTATATCAAGTGTTGATGTCAATTTTCTTGATACTGCTCAATGGTGTAACAGAATTGAAAATACCTTCAGCTGTTTGTGCATGTTCCCAACATAAGTTACTTAATAGAGCCATGCATAAGTATCGTTGATTAGTTTGAATCAGTCGAAATCAATCGTCAACACACTCACCGGCAGGTCGCTGCTTTCTCTTTTAGCTGGCTCAATCGTAGTTGTAAAAAGGTCAACACAGTACCGCGGTTTTTCAGAGTAGTTAATCAATCAGTTTCTGCTCACTCACTAATTAGGTCACCTAATGCATCGACAAAACAAAGCCATATTGTTCTTTACGCTGTTTTACTTTGAGGAACATTTTCATAGGTAAAATCTGAAAAAAACGCACCTTTAAATAGGCCTGCCACCAGGACAGCAATAAGGAAGCATGTTATCCAACTATATTTGGCGTTAATGACTAAGACAATAAACATAGGAATAAATGAGTGAATTGGTTATTTATGCCACCAGATACTAAAGCTAAAGGTGTGAGCACCAGCAAACAAATAAAGGTAAATAAAGGTAAATAAAACATCTTTAGCCATGATCATCGTGGTCCTGATGACCATGGCTAATGAAATCATAATAAAAGTTAAAACGCCGCCTTTAACGTTATCTCTCACCTGATTTTTTAAATAAACACTCAACTTTCTTTATTTGTGCTAGTGGCCTGTCTAAACCAAATTAAGCTTTATTATCGAATATTAATATCAAATTATGCCTGTCCAACTGGAATATTGAACGTTCCAGCATGAATACTTTCTACATCAATCGCATCAAAGCTAAATTCTGCGTGACAGTATTGACAGTTCATTTTTACATCCCCATCTTTGGCGACTATATCAAGTAATTCCTCTTTGCTTACTGCAGTCAAAGCCGCGGCACTGCGCTCTTTGCTGCAGCTGCACTTAAACACAACGTTAGTTGCAGGGTATAATTCAATATCTTCTTGATGATATAAACGATGCAAAATATCTTCAGCAGCTAGCTCGAATAACTCTTCATCTTTAATGGTATCTGTTAACGCACTTAAATGTTCGAAAGCTGTGTCAGCTTTATCCATTGCTTGACTGCTGGTGGGCAATACTTGTAAAAACATACCGCAGGCTTTAGCTTGATTATCTATTAGCTGAGTGCGTAATATGATTTTAGTTGCCAACTGTTCTGATTGTTCAAAATATCCTTCAATGCAACCTGCTAAGGTGGGTTTATCTAGCGCCACCATGCCCTGATAACGTTCACCTTTTTTAGGCGTTATAGTGATTACCAACACACCTTTCTTGACTAACTCGCTAAATTCATTGGGCAAAGATCCAAGCTCCTGGTCCCATCTGGCAACACCTCTTAGTTGCTGATTGTGTGTACCATTGATAACGGCATAACTGAGTGGTCCTTCACCTTGGATTTGAATAGCAATGTCACCTTCAAACTTCAATGTAGCAGTCAACAAACTAGCTGCAGCCATTAGCTCACCTAAAAGCTGTTGGATAACGGGTGGGTAAGAATAAGAATCTAAAATGGCTTGAAAGCTTTTTTCCAAACGCACCATTTCACCTCTCACGTTGCCTTGATTAAATAAATATCGATGAAGTTGGTCAAATACCATGTTGTCTACCTTGTTACCTTGAGTATTACTGATGTTTAAATTGAATAATTTGACGGCGCTGTTTTTTATCTGGGCGACCGTCAGGTTTTGGACTATGAAAGGCACTGAGTCTTCGTGCTTCTGCATTACTTGCGCGAAGCTTTTCACTGGCTGAAGTTTCTTCGTACATTAATTGCGCAAGTGGAGCGCTTAGACGCTGTTCTTTTACCTGCAGCACAAGCACTTCTTTTAGATCGAAACCTTGAGGTATTTTTATATTAGCCCCCAACTCTACTATTTTTCCAGCTTTACTGCGTTGCTCGTTGTATTGTACCTTACCGGATTGCACGGCATCCCTAGCCATGGAGCGGGTTTTATAAAAACGAGCCGCCCAAAGCCACTTGTCTAAGCGTACACTTTTACTTTCATCAGGATTTTTTTGCATAAGCTTAACTCTTAATTTTAATTTTAATTCGGTTCACAATAAAATTTGCTGTTTTTTTGTAACTAAGGTGGATTAAAGTTGTCCCAGAAGTCCCGACTAGTTATCATTAACGTGTTAAGCTTTATAACCCTCATCGAGAGACAATGACTGTCGTTAATCATACCGCTAATCAATTATGGCTCCAACTAGTCAAAAACCAACAAACAATTAATTTGTTGGCAGTGGCAGTATTGGCTGTTTTTCTACTTTCTTATGCCGCAGAACTCACGTGGCGTTTGTGGCCTCAACCTGTTGCTAGTAGTAGATTTGAAAGCATCTCTAGTAGTCAATCAGTTTCACTAGAAAATTCTAATAGCAGATTAAATCTAGCTGATATCAAGCGGCTTAATTTATTTGGTGATTTTAATGCCGATCCAATAGAACAAAAAGAAGTCACAGATGCACCGATCACGCGACTTAATTTGACTTTAACAGGAGTTGTTGCCAGTTCTGTTAAAGATCAGGGCGCTGCGATAATTGAGAATCGTAACCAACAACAAACTTATGGCATCGGCGAAAAAATTGAAGGCACTAGTGTCTCATTAAAAGAGGTTTATGCTGACAGAGTTATTATTAAAAATGGCTCTTCTAATGAAACATTGATGTTAGACGGTGTTGATTATAATAAAAACACCAACCAATTGAGTCAACTCCCCCTAGCAAACCTACAACCCATTGACCAAGGCCCAGAAGAGCTACGACAAACACTATCTAACGAAGCAATTCTAGCTGGTAGGGAATTACAAGACCAACCAGCCAGCTTTATAGACTATATTGCCGTATCACCTCACCGACCTGATGGTGAATTATTAGGATATCGTGTTAGTCCTGGCAAAAAGCCTACTTTATTTAAAGCTGCGGGGCTAAAATCGGGTGATGTAATTACTGACATAAATGGCTTAGATTTAACCGATATGCAAGAAGCCTTAGAAGCCATGAATATGCTCAAAGAACTGCAATCTTTGCAAATGTCTGTACAACGCGAAGATGAACTTATTACTATTTACCTTGATCTGCCCCAAAGGGAAGAGGAACCAGAAATATGATGTGTATACGCAATCACTCCAATGTATTAAAAGGATTACTCCTAGTTATTGGTAGTGCGTTTTTTGCCGTTTCAAGCCTTGTGGCTGCAGCGGACTACTCGCCAAATTTTAAAAATACTGAAATCAGTGAATTTATCAATATAGTGGGTAAAAATCTTAAGAAAACCATCATAGTTGATCCCAATGTACGAGGTAAAATAACGGTACGTAGTTATGACTTATTAAACGAAGACCAGTATTACCAGTTTTTCTTAAACGTACTTCAAGTTTACGGCTATTCAGCGGTCACAATGTCCAGTGGTGTGGTCAAAGTAATTCGCTCCAAAGATGCCAAGTCCTCGAATATACCAGTAGTCGAAGGCAGCCCTTTTGATGGTGATGAGATGATCACCCGCGTTATGCCCGTATATAATGTTCCAGTGCGAGAACTTGCACCATTATTACGCCAACTTAACGATACCGCTGGCGGAGGCAACGTAGTCAGCCACGATGCATCCAACGTAATGATGCTCACCGGTCGTGCTGCTGTGGTTAATCGTTTAGTTGAGATAATTGAACGTGTCGACAAAGCTGGTGACGAAGAAGTCGAAATCATTAAATTAAAATATGCTTCTGCTACCGAGTTGGTGCGTATTATCGATAGCGTCAATAAATCTCAAGGCAAATCGAACACAGGTGGTAAATCTGATCCAAGAGTTGTTGCAGATGATAGAACCAATAGTATTATTGTCAGTGGTGACGTTAAAGCCCGTAAACGTTTGATTAATTTAGTTGAGCGAATGGACTCTGAACTAGAAACCAGTGGTAATACCCGCGTCATCTTTTTGAATTATGCAAAATCAGAAGATTTAGTCAAAGTATTACAAGGTGTAAGCGCCAGTATCCAGGCAGAAGAAAAGGGGTCCACTAAGAGTCGTCAATCTTCAAATCGTGAAATCAGCATTGACTCTCACCAAGACTCAAATGCACTAGTGATAACGGCTGAACCAGATATGATGCGCTCACTCGAAAAAGTAATACGCCAATTAGATGTGCGCCGTGCGCAAGTATTAGTAGAGGCAATTATTGTAGAAGTATTTGAAGGTGATGGCACTACATTAGGCGTGCAGTGGGCCAATGAAAGAGGTGGTGGTACACAATTTAATAATGGTGTAGTGGGCATAGGCTCCCTCGCTGTTGGTGTTAATCAAGCACAAGACAAAGTAATTGTAGATAGTATTACTACGACTTCTAACGGTGATACTGTTGTTGTTCCTACTGAAAAATCTCAACTTGGGGATTTATCTGGTTTAGCCTCTTTACTTGGTGGCGTTAATGGCCTGTTACTGGGTGGCGTAAAAGATGGCTGGGGCGCAGTGCTTCAAGCGGTTAGTACAGATACTAATTCGAATCTTCTCGCTACTCCCCATCTTACGACTATGGATAACGAAGAAGCCTTTTTTATAGTGGGTCAAGAAGTGCCTATTATTACTGGTTCGACAACAGGCTCAAGTAATGCTAACCCTTTCCAGTCTGTTGACCGTCAAGAAGTGGGTATCAAGTTGAAAGTGACCCCACAGATTAACGAAGGTGACGCGGTACAACTGTTAATTGAGCAAGAAGTGTCTAGCGTCAGCGGCGCTACGTCAGTTGACGTTATTATTAATAAGCGTGAAATTAAAACCTCTGTCATAGTAGACGACGGCGGCACCATAGTACTGGGTGGATTAATCGATGATGCGGTACAAGAAAGTGTCTCAAAAGTTCCGTTATTGGGCGATATCCCCATTCTAGGAAACTTGTTTAAATCAACGTCTACCAGTGTAAGCAAACGTAATTTGATGGTATTTATTCGTCCCACCATCATACGTGATGGCGTGACCATGAATGAAATTAGCCATAAAAAATATCAGTATATTCGGGCTCAGCAATTAAAACGCCAAGCCGACGGCATTCCATTGATGCCAAATACTGAAGGGCCAACTTTACCAACCTGGGATGACAAGCTCAGCTTACCGCCGTCTTTTGAAGATTATATTATGAAGCGCGACCAAGATAAGGACAGTGACTAGTTATGTCAGTTGCCAACCTAAGCGCAGTAGATGCTGAAGAGCAAGCATTGCTTGAGTCAGGTGCTGATCTCGACATGCCTATTGACGAACCCGAGCACAAACAACTGGCTTTTAGTTTTGCGAAGCGTCATCAAGTATTACTTGATACAGGCGAAAAACCGGCAATTTTGTATCATACGCAGGATACTAAATTTCATATTTTTGCTGAAGTTAGACGCTTTTTAGGTGCTGAATTTCGTCTTAAGGAAATCGAACTTGATAAGTTTGAGTCTATTTTAACCAGTGCCTTCCAACGTGATTCATCTGCAGCCAAGCAGTTAATGGAAGACATCGGTAACGAAAGTGATTTGTTTAGCCTTGCTGAAGATTTGCCCGATACCGAAGATTTGTTAGAAAGCGAAGATGACGCGCCTATTATTAAACTTATTAACGCTATGTTAGGTGAAGCGATCAAGGAAGGTGCATCGGATATTCATATCGAAACCTTCGAGACCGAGCTTTTAGTGCGTTTTAGAGTAGATGGGGTATTACGTGAAATTTTACGTCCTAATCGTAAAATGGCCTCGATGTTGGTATCCCGTATCAAAGTTATGTCGAAAATGGATATTGCCGAAAAACGTGTTCCACAGGACGGACGTATTACCTTGCGTATAGCAGGCAGAGCCGTTGACGTACGGGTATCCACCATGCCTTCTAGCCATGGTGAGCGTGTAGTATTACGTTTACTCGATAAAAATAACGTTCGTCTAAACTTGCAAGACTTAGGCATGACTAAGACCAATCGTGGTTTCTTTTCTACATTGGTGCGTAAACCTCATGGCATTATCTTAGTCACGGGCCCTACAGGTTCAGGTAAATCGACGACTTTGTATGCAGGCTTAAGTGAAATTAATTCCAAAGATCGTAATATTTTAACGGTTGAAGACCCGATAGAATTTGACTTGCAAGGCATTGGTCAAACACAGGTTAACACTAAAGTCGATATGACCTTTGCCCGTGGTCTAAGAGCGATATTACGTCAAGATCCTGATGTTGTCATGGTAGGTGAAATTCGGGATTTAGAAACAGCGCAGATCAGTGTGCAAGCCAGTTTGACCGGTCACCTAGTCATGTCAACTTTGCATACCAACACCGCTTCAGGTGCCATAACCCGCTTGGAAGATATGGGCATTGAACCCTTTTTATTATCTTCTAGTTTATTGGCAGTATTGTCGCAACGTTTGGTGCGTACTTTATGCTCAAATTGTAAAATTGTGCACATACCCAGCGAGCAAGAATGTGTAGTTCTAGGTATAAAATTAACGGATGCCACTGGCCATGCTGTTCATACACCTAAGGGCTGTGCTGCTTGTAATCAAACGGGTTACAGAGGCAGAACAGGTATTCATGAATTATTAGTGGTCGACGAAGGTATCCGAGACCTGATTCATAATGGTCATGGTGAGCAAGCAATTGAAAAATATATTCGCCAAAACACACCCAGTATTCGTGATGATGGCTG
The DNA here is from genome assembly GCA_051276225.1 of Flavobacteriales bacterium. Classification (GTDB taxonomy): domain Bacteria; phylum Pseudomonadota; class Gammaproteobacteria; order Enterobacterales; family Alteromonadaceae; genus Paraglaciecola. Next base: position 7,035 of record JBNMPD010000020.1, on the reverse strand, counting down.
TAGCAAAGTGTTGTTAGGCATAACCTCACTTGAAGAAGTATTGCGAGTGACAAAGGAAGACTAAATGGCTGCTTATGCTTATCAAGCCATGGACAAAGGTGGCAAAAATAAAAATGGTGTTTTAGAGGGCGATAACCCCAGGCAAATACGTCAACAATTGCGCGAAAAAGGCTTAATACCTATGCAAGTTGACCAAGTGGCTGAGAAAGAGCGTCAGTCACAATCCGGATTTAACTTATTTAAAAATACCATTTCAGCTTCCGATTTATCGCTACTCACCCGTCAACTATCAACACTTGTTGAAGCTTCCTTACCTATCGAAGAAGCCTTATTGGCTGTTGCTGAACAGTGTGAAAAACCGCGCCAAAAAAACATGATGATGGCCGTTCGCAGTAAGGTAGTAGAAGGACACACACTAGCCAACGCCATGGCGGAGTTTCCCGATGTATTTGATGATTTATTTCGCGCTATGGTCGCCGCAGGTGAAAAATCTGGGCACCTTGATACTGTCCTTAACCGCTTGGCTGATTATACCGAAAAGCGTCAACAAACTAAGAGTCAAATTACTCAGGCCATGGTTTATCCGAGCATTATGATGTTTTTTGCCTTTGCTATAATCATATTACTGTTAACAGTTGTAGTACCTAAAATTGTGGGGCAGTTTCAAAATATGGGCCAAGACTTGCCTACAATCACTCAGATATTGATTGATGTCAGTGAGTTCTTACAGGCCTATGGGTTAGCCTTAGGCATATTGATAGCGATAGTGGTTGTCATGGTCAATCGTGTATTACAGAAACCCGTCATGAAAAAGCGTTACCATAAATTTATCCTTGGTTTACCTTTTATTGGTAAATTATCAAGAGGTTTGAATACCGCAAGATTTGCGCGCACATTAAGCATTCTAACTTCAAGCGCTGTACCACTTCTAGAGAGTATGCGTATTGCCAGTGAAGTACTTGAAAACTTACAGATAAGAGCCGCCGTCAACACCGCTGCAGGTTTTGTAAAAGAAGGCTCAAGTTTGCGAGCATCACTAGAACAAACCAAAATGTTTCCACCTATGATGATGCATATGATCGCATCGGGTGAGCGCAGTGGTGAATTACAACAAATGCTGGGGCGCGCTGCAGATAACCAAGACAGACAGTTTGAATCTTTAGTAGGCGTATCACTCAAAGTATTCGAACCGATTTTAATTGTGACTATGGCTTCCGTTGTACTGTTTATCGTACTAGCGATCCTACAACCTATTATGGCTTTAAACTCTATGGTGAATATCTAATGAAACAACATAATTCTTTAAACAAAAATAAGAGCAAAATTAAGGGATTTACCCTAATTGAAGTCATGGTGGTATTGCTTATTATCGGCATTATGGCAGGCATGATTGCACCACAAATTTTGGGTAGTCAGGAAGAAGCCCAGTTAAAAACAGCGGCTATTGATATCCAAAGTCTAGAAAATGCATTGACCCAGTATAAACTGAGCAACAATGTGTTCCCGACTTCAGAGCAAGGTTTAGAAGCTTTAGTCAGTGAGCCTACCGTTGATCCTATTCCCCGCAACTACCGAACAAACGGCTATATCACGCGGCTACCGAATGATCCTTGGAACAATCCTTACCAATTGCTGAGCCCAGGTGAACTGGGGCAAATTGATATTTTTTCTAATGGCCCAGACGGCCAACCAGGCACCGAAGATGACATTGGTAACTGGAATCTAAACGACTATTTGAACTAATTAAATTGGTTACCCGCTAAAATGTATACTAGGCGTACAATACGTTCCAAATATTCTGGTTTTACCTTACTGGAGGTGATGCTGGTGCTGCTGATCATGGGATTAGCAACTGGTGCAGTGGTCCTCAGTTATACTGGCGAAAGCGGTCGAGACTTACTCAAAAAACAAACTCAACGTTTCCAAGTGGTATTTAATATGGCATCAGATTACGCCGTACTAAACCAAAGGCAACTAGGTTTGAGAGTTGAAGATGACAACAACAGCTATTTTTTTATGTACCTAGATGAAACACAAAAATGGCAAAAACTTGAATTTGACAACACCTTTGCTGAACATCAATTACCAGAGTTGTTCAGCTTGGAATTATTTTTAACGGGCTTACCTTGGGAAACTGATAAAAGTCTGTTCAGCAGCGGCGTATTTGATGAAGAGCTCTCAGTATCTAATGATGCAGTAGAAATAGGAAATGAGGAGGAAAAAGAACTTGAGCCACCACAGGTCTTTATTTTTTCCAGTGGCGAAATAACTCCATTTTCTGTCACATTAGCTTACGAACCAGAATTTAGTAATGAACTACCCTCTTACTATCGAATTAATGGTCAAGATAATGCCCCCTTAACAACCGAAGGTCCGTTAGATGCACCCTGAGGCCCTGCATAAAAAAAATCATAAATACCGGTCTGGTATGACGTTACTTGAAGTACTGGTAGCGCTATTCATTTTTGCTATGACAGCCACTGCCATTATGAAGGCTGCTAGCGACCATCTCACAGGTGTTGGACAAATTGAAGATATTACCTTTGCCACTTGGATTGTCAACAATCGCCTCACTCAACTGCATATTGATAATACTTGGCCAATCAAAAATAATCAAAAAGGCAAGCAAGAGATGGCTGGCCGAAAGTGGTATTGGCAACAGCGGGTAAAGAAAACCAATGATTCAGAGATGGTACAGGTGGAGGTATCTGTAGGGCTAGACGAACAATATGAAGATACTGTGACCTCAGCAAGCACCTTTATTGCTAAGCAAACTAAATCATGAATCGTCAGCCAAATAAGCAAAGCCATGGTTTTACCTTAATAGAAATATTGGTTGCTATGGCTATTTTTACTGTTATTGGCTTAGCCAGTACTGGTGTACTCACATCAGTAATTAACAGTGATCAACTGTCTTCAGAACGCTTTGAAAAGTTACAACAGTTACAAAGGGCGATGCTTACCATAGAGCGAGATGTTTTGCAGATTGTACCTCGTGCGACACGTATTAACGGCGAACCCGTTAGCGCTGTAATGACGGGCGGCAAAGATGTGTTTGATAGTGATGCAGATGGCCTTGGTTTTGTGCGAATTGGCTGGCACAACCCACAAATGTTGCTTCCTCGCAGTACCTTGCAAGCGGTGGGTTATCGTATACAAGAACAGCAATTACAACGACTATACGGTAATTATGTAGATAACGTGATTGGTTACGAGCCCAAAGTAAAAGTGTTGTTATCTGATATTGAAGATTTTCGAGTTAGCTTTTTAATAAAAGCTGAGCAGCTAGAAAAATTAGAAGAATGGGAGGAAACCTATTCAAGCGCTACGTTACCAATAGCAATATCCATCACCATAGTGAGCAAAACCTTTGGTGAAATTCGCCGTGAATTTATACTGGCAAACGGCATATGAATCAATTCAAGCGCAAACAAAAGGGTGTGGCCTTAATCATAGTGTTGTTGATTGTGGCGATTGTCAGCGTGCTCGCCACAGAAATGGGTGGCCGTTTACAATTACAAATTAAACGCGCATCTAACATAAAAGAAAACAATCAAGCTTATTGGTATGCAATGGGGGCTGAACAGTATGCGCGTAAATCTATTAAACAACTAATTGATGAAGATGGAGATGTCATTCACCTAGGGCAACCATGGGATCAAGAATTTATCTACCCAATTCAAGGTGGTGGTATTCAAGCGCAACTTATCGACATGCAAAGCTGCTTTAACCTCAATGCGTTAAAAGTTACTGACTTGGCAACTAATAATGATGCTGCTAGCGCTGGTAATAGTAATAACTCCCCTTCGAATAGTGGCCCTATACTGATCGAAAAAAAGACCGCCTTTGAACGTTTGTTAAGAAGCATAGAACCCGAGGTCTCAAGCTACAATATCGAAATCGTTCGCGACTCATTAGTCGACTGGTTAGACGAAGATAACACCCCAACACAACTAGGTGCGGAAGATAGCGAATACGAAAGTCGTCAATTTCCATATGTCGCCGCTAATAATTTTATGGTACATAATACAGAGTTACGTATGGTCAATGGCGTTGAAGTCCCTTGGCTAAGAGAATTACTTAAACTAGTGTGTGTATTACCCAATGACAATTTATTTAAGATCAATGTAAACACTGTGAGTGAGGAAAATGCTGCGGTTATTGCTGCCGCTACTGGGCTGAGTTTATCTGACGCTAGAACAGTGCTCGTCAATCGCGGTGAAGAAGGTTTTCAAACAATAGAAGATTTTTTAAACGAACCTAGTATTCAAGCCTTAACGCTTACTGCTGAACAAAAAACATGGTTTGATGTTAAAACATCACATTTTATTTTGCACACTAAAACCAAGTACAATGATGCTACCTTTGCTTTGCAAAGTTTATTTAAGATTGACGCCAATAACAATGTTAATGTCATCAGACGAGAATTTAGTGGTTTTTAACAAACTCTTTTTTAGTGAAACAGTTTTTACAAAATTTTTTAATCCATAACAATCAACAAGGTACATAAACCTTATGGAACAGTTAGTAGTGCGTTTAGGTGCCAATCCAGATGAATCAATTCATTGGATTGTGTGGTCTAGCCAACAAAATGAAATTATTGCCTCCGGTGAGTTACCCGATACAACACAGCTAGCGACCTTAGCAGACAGAGCTGGTGGAAGATCAATCTGTGCCTTAGTGCCTACCAGCGATGTTTTGCTCAAGTGGGTTGAGTTGCCAGCTAAAGCTGGGCGTAAAGCATTAGCTGCGATCCCATTTATTTTAGAAGAGGAAATAAGTGGCGATATTTCACAGCAGTTTTTTGCCTTCGGCCCTAAAGAAGGCAATAACCAAGCGGTTGCCATCGTTAATAAAGAAAAACTACAAAGCTGGCTGAACGTAATCGACGATGCAGGTTTGATTTGCGATCAACTTATTCCTGATGTTTTAGCATTGCCTTTAGCTGGTAAAAACACATGGTCTATATTAGAACTAGGTCAACAACTGTTGGTTCGTAAAGACGAATGGGCGGGTTTACAGGGTGAGAGAGACTGGCTAATACAAGCGATTAATCATGTTGCGCGGCAATATACTAAGCTGACCGCACAAACACCTTTGGTAAATGATTATTCTGGTATGGATTTAGCCGATCTAGAGCACCTAGATGTATCGGTGATGCCTCTTGAGTTACCCATGAAAGTATTAGCTCAAGGGGTTGCATCATCGAAATTTAACTTATTGCAAGGCGCGTACAAAATTAACGATAAGGTCGCTGGCCAATGGAAAAAATGGCGTTTAGCAGGAGTATTAGCCGTTGTTGCGCTTTTTACCAGTCTCATTGACAAAAACCTAGAGCAGCATCAACTGAATAGCCAACTTACGACTTTAAAAGCGCAAGTAAGTAGCGAGTACAAAAGGGCATTTCCTAATGCTGGTGCATATCGCGATCTCAGAACGACCATGGGGCGCCAAATGAAAGCACTTGAGACAAGTGGTGGTGGCGTGTCGATGTTAATTATGCTGAGTCAGCTTAGGCCTGCATTTGAAGAGTCGAACGTTAAACCACAAACGATGCGTTTTGACAGGAGTCGTGCAGAACTGCGCATTCAAGCCATTGCCCGTAATTATGACGCCTTAGACAAGTTTAAACGTCAAGCAGAAGCTCAGGGGTTTACTGTTGAGCAAGGATCTATTAACCAAGAAGACAATCAAGTAATCGGCACATTGTCGATTAGGAGTTAATATGGACAAACTCAAAACTATGTTCTTACAACTCAGTGAGCGTGAACAACGCTTAGTAACTATCTCAGCAATTTTAGTATTAGTAGCTATATTTTATTGGGGTATCTGGTCACCGTTAAATACGTCACTTGAGCGAGATAAAACGGCTGTCAAAAATCAAACAGAACTACTTATTTGGGTCCAAAAAAATGCGAATAGAGCGGTGCAACTTCGTAGTGGTGGCGATAGTAAAATTTCATTTTCAGGATCTCTACCTCAAGCGGTAAACCAATCTGCTAGACGTATGAAAATTGCTATATCTAGGATGCAACCTCAAGGTGAAGAATTACAAGTGTGGATAGATCAAGCCCCCTTTAATGACGTATTGAGTTGGCTACAATCACTTGAAAAAACCGGCATAAGCATATTAGATATCGATATTGCAGAATCTGGTTTACCTGGGCAAGTTAAAATTCGTCGCTTAAAACTAGGAAAATTATGAAGTCAGTGTTGAAATGGGTACCTGTATGCCTTGTTATTTATTTTATATTTTTAATCGTTAAATTACCTGCAGCCCAAGTTTTATCAAAAATTCAATTGCCAAAAAGTGTCAATGTGAGTGCCATATCTGGCACTATTTGGCATGGTCATGCACAAAGGGCTCAAATAAACGGTTTACCCATTAATGACTTAAATTGGTCACTGTCATTTTTTCCTCTAGTACTAGGGAAAATCAGCACTGATTTCAAAGTGGGTAATTTACGCGACCTAGATCAAATCTCTGCCAGTGGTCATGTTAGTTTTTCTGGGCAGCGCTTCCAATCCGAAAATTTATTAGCTTACTTGCCCGCAAACTTAGCCATTAGTCTGCTTCCTTTACCCATACCCATTCAAGCTGACGGGCGTTTTAAAGTGCAGCTAAACGAAGTGGATTACCAGGCTGGCTGTCAAACATTTAGCGGCAATGGCCAGTGGTTAAATGCTAATTTTACTGGGGTAACAGGCGTAATAGAATTAGGTAGTTTTGATGCAGATCTTAGCTGTGAAGACAAAAGCATTGTATTAAATGTTAAACAACCCAACAGATTTGGTTTAACCGCAAAAACTAACATTGCAGCTAATATGAAATTTACAATTAAAGGTCGCTTTAAACCCGAAGCAAGCTTGCCCAAAGAAGTGCATCAAGCCGCACAGTTTTTTGGTAAAGCTGATGCTGATGGTTATTATCCAATTAATTTTTAAAAAGGTAAAACAGTGTAAATCACTCATAGTTTATGTCGCCGAGTTATTTTTACCAAACTTTTAGTATGGTTACCTTGAGTTGAGTTGAGT
>JBNMPD010000019.1:0-25875 GCA_051276225.1 Flavobacteriales bacterium | reverse complement strand
ACCACCGTTGGTTTGATTAAAATCACCAGTTCTTTTTTGATCTCACTTTTTCGTTTGTTTTTAAATAGATTGCCCAAGACTGGAATATCACCAAGTAGCGGTGTTTTTGATTCTGACTCTGAAATAATAGATTGCATTAATCCACCAATCACTACTATCTCACCAGATCTTGCTCGAATAACGGTATCAGATTCGCGAATATTACTTTGTGCAAGAGGCAGCACAAATTGTTCTTGGTTTAAGGTCACGATTTTCTCTTGCTCTTGAGTTTCAATCACCGAAGGATGTACATGCAACAAGACCATTCCATCTGCATCAATTTGTGGTGTGACATCTAAAGCGATGCCTGAAAAGAAGGGAGTCAATTCAATGTTAGGTGTCACAGAAGTGGTGCTGCTAGAGATAGTACTTTGGCTAGACACATCAGTAACAAAATATTCATCGTCTCCAACTTTAATGACTGCTTTTTGATTATTTATTGCTGTTACTCGAGGACTAGACAACACCTGAACATTACCTTGAGTAGACAGCAGAGATAAGACACCAGAAAAATCTTTGTTAATAAATGACAAACTAGTCACGTTACCCAATGCGGCACTAATACTATTGCCAATCGCCCCAGCGCTATTAGAAAACTGAAAGTCAGTTGAGCCACTGTTGGCTAAAATTTGTCCCCAGTTAATGCCCTGTTGATAACCATCATTTAATGCTACTTCTATAATTCTAGCTTCGAGAATAACTTGTCTTTGAATGATTTCTTCAGACACATCTAAAAAGGCTTTTACGGCCCTAATTTCTTTAGGCATAGCACGAACAGTAACCAAACCTGCTTGTGGCGTTACCATCACACTTTTCCCTTCACCGTCACCAAGCATCGTCTCTAAGGTTGCCAATAACTCAGCCCAAAAGTCTGTCGCGGTGCGAGTATATATATTAGTGCCATTGCTATTACCGCCTGAGCCACCGCTATTGTTATTGCTAGCACCACTCCCACCTCCATTCCTAGAGCCACTTGAATTACCACTAAAACCATTTTGAGAATTACTACGACTACTACCGTTACTGTTTCCAGACGCTTGTGTGACCCCACCCGATGTGATGCTTGTTTGAGTTGAACCATCTCGTGTCATTAATAGATAATTAATAGCGAAAGTCTCAGTGCGCATTCCAGCAGGATAAATACGATAGATATTTTGCTTATGCTCAATTTCATAACCATATAACTCAGCGACCAAATCGAACACATCTGCCAGCGCTACTTGTTTTAGGTCGAGGGAAATTTCTCCCATAACATCTGGATGAATAGCGACACTGTATGGTGTACCTTTGACTATGCTACTAAAAAATGCAGCGGCATCGACTTTTTGAGCATTAATATCATACTTTGACTCACCAAAGAGTTGGTTCGTTGTATCGCTTGGATCAGGTAACAAAGCCTGATTAATCTCATCAGGCACTGTGAGTAAGTGCCGGTCTTCCGATGGCTCATCTTGCAACAACTGACCATTTTGCATGTGTTTATTTTCGTTTTCATATTCGGCAATGGCAGAGTCTAAAGAATGAGATGCTGCTGTTGTTTTATGTTGACTTTGGCATGAACAAATAGCCAATACCAAGCTCAGAAGAAGTAATTTATTAAAAACCATTATTTGCGTCTTTTTTAATGTTGTTGTTGTTATTGACAAAAAGTGTCTGTTTACCTTCTAAGCCATCTAAAATCACGTGATTTTGACTGATCAAAATGACCCTATAACCTTGAACTTGTTGTCCTTCTGCAACACTTCTTCCATTTATAATAGCTTGCTTATATTCGTTACTATTAATAATTGCAGTCAATTTTAGAGCCGAGTGAGCCAAAACACTTGAACTTTGCCCCGTATTAAAAATTGGTTTATTTTGGCTGGGCCTTGTTGGGTCTTGTAATGTATTGGCTTGCACATTTGTCAAACAAATACACAGCACTAATAATAACTTTTTCATCTGCTCTTAAACCCCTATAAAAGCTTTGTTGGTACTGAGCGTGTATATTTCTAACTCAACACTTGCAGTTGGGTAATCGCCGACTATGTAGTCAAATTTTTTCCAATAAAATTGCCATGGCAATGATTCAAGGTTTTCTAAATATTGTTGAATATCGAAATATTTTCCTTCGAATATTAATGTGACACCGTGTCGGTAAAGACCTGCCTTCGGCTCATCGCTTTTTTCGGTCTGTTGGAGTAATAAAGGCACAGGCGGAATAGACCGCAGTTCAATTAATTTTAACATTTTGCTGCCAACCAACACGCTTTCTAACATACCCGCCATTTTATTGGCTGGTACTAGGTTATTAGTTTGTGCGCCTAATTGTGTATCAAAGTTTTGAGCTTGTCTTTTTAAGACACTAATTCTTTCAAGTATCGGCGCGTTTGGCTCAGCTTTGAGTTTTTCGGTTAACTTAGCTACCTGCTCTATCAACGATGTTATTTCTTTTTCGGCACGACTACTGTTTTGCTTTAATTTTTTTGAATTATCTAAGATTGGTTCTAATAAAAAATTGTACATTATTAATATCACAACAGCCATGCCACAAAACAGAATTAAGACCTGTTCACGCAAGCTTACTTTGATAAATTTAATCGAAAGTTTTTTATATTCTTGGCTGAAAAAATCATTCATTTTTAGAGCCTTTTTCTATTGTTAACTCTTTATTTGTTGAAATAACAAAATTGAGTTGCTGCTCAGTGTCACGATAGAGTCTCGTGTCAGAAAATTCTTGCCCTCTAAAATAATCAGTTTGACCTAACGAGCTAAGCCATTTGGGCACAAAAGCAGAGTCTGTTGCTGCTCCTTTAATCATTACACTCATGCCATCCAGATTGATATGAGTTAACCACAGTCCACTTTGGTGATGACTGGCGAGGCCTTTCATTAGTTTTGAAAAACCAATTGACTTTAGGTCCTCTTGACCAGCTAATTCATTTAAAACTCGTTCTTTAAGTCTAATAATCTGTTGTTTTTCTTTCACTTTTTCAAGCAGACTTGGGTCAACTTTTATATTTTTCACAGCATTTTTTAGCTCATTAACCAATATCTGTTGCTGTTGTTTATTTCTTTTTAAGGTGGCAATTTCAGATTCGAATGTTTTCTGTTCAGCTTCCATATAAAAATATAGCAAGCTACAAAAGAATACTAAAAATACCCAACTCACAATAACACTGGACAGAGACAGCAGCTGTAACTTAGGGTGAAAGCTCGGATGATAAAGATTAACTCTATTTTTCATAAAGTAGTCAAACTCGTGTTGTCTATTGCTGCGCCTAAGCTTGCAAAGCTTGATGGTGTTATCTGCATGTTAGTATTTTTAGCCACATTAGGAATAAATTCTTCTACTGGAATAAAAATGACTTGTTTGATCATCTCTGCGAGGGCGTCTTGATGCGGGGTGTCTAAAGAAACGTATACTTTTTTGACGGGGGCTTGTCGTAACTGACTCTCGAAATAATCCATTGAGCGTTGAATTTCAAGGCTTAAATTGTCAACTACTCCCATTTTTAATTCTTCTTGAGAAAAACTTGCTAAGTTCTCATAGCCACGCAAGCGTCTTGAAAAAAATAATTGGTTACGCTTAACAATATTTAAACTAAGTTGTCCGCCTTCCTCTTGATTTAAGGTAATAATGGCATCGTCGCTGGGTGTCAGTAGATTACAGGTAGCCAATTCTCCAATGCCTATAATATTAAGTGCTAGACCCGCCTTTAAAATTCCATCGCGAATTTCTAAAATGTCTTTTGTTACTATTGCCACCACATTTAACTTTTCGGCATTAGCTACAACAGTAGGGGGGTCAAAATAATCAATTGTAAACTGCTCATCACTGGATAACTGCTCTTTAATCGTCCACTGTAATGCTTGGAGCATCTCTATATCTTCTACTGCGGGTTTATCGACCTGTAAAAGCTGATACTTTGAAATAGATAAAGCGATATTACATTGAGTGTTAGTGAGTTTATTTTTTTCGACATAACTTTTGAGTACAACTTGCCAGTTTTCGATCGAAAATGAGTCTTGCTTGACCCATTTAACCTTTCCTTTGATTTTTTGTAGAGTGGATACATGAAAATCTTTAACACCTAACTCAATCCCTAAGGAATGAAACTTTGAAGACTTTCTGAATCGACCTTTAATAAATTCGCGCCAACCAATTTGCATATTATAGGCTTTATCACTTAAAAAGTTACTCTATTACAGCAAAGAACAGGCTAAAACGCTAGTTTTATATGGTCTATGAATGAGCTCGGTTTACTCATCAAACCCAATAGTTTATGAAGTGGAAAAGGCAGTAAATTTACAGTGCTTAATGGAAGTGTCTATTCAGTGTATAATCATCAAGTTCAGTGAGACTGAGCTTGATGATTACTGGCTCGTAACATCTAATCTAACTAATAGTTTAGATTATTTATCTAAACTATTTAAATATTTAATACTTTTAGGCACTTGAGACATTACCCTAGATGATTCATCTTCGATAAAAAAATAACGGATCCCTTGTTTTTTAGCCTCTGCGATAATAGATGCTATACCCACATCTCCGGTACCTAAAACAACATTACTTTCAACATCTGCTTTGCCATTGGTCGAATTTTGTGTTCCTTTTTTACGATCTTTTACATGCAGCGATAAAAAGCGGCCAGGGTATTTTTGTAAAATCTTAGTAGGGTTCATACCCCCTTGTTTCATCCAAAACACGTCCATTTGAAATGCCGCATGCTCAACATTTTCAATTATGTAATCTAGTAAAGTGCCGTCTTCATATGGCAGGAATTCATATCCATGTGCATGATATTGTAAGGTAATCCCATTTTCTTTTAATAGTTTGCCAGCTTTATTCATAACCTCAATGGCCCCTTTGGCATCTTCCAAATCAAAACCTTTTGCACTATCGTGAGGGATCCAATAAAACGTGGCAAAGCGGCTGCTAAAGTATCTAGCTTTGTACACAACGGCTATAGGGTTATCGCGCAATTCTTCAAATGAAGCATCTACACTGACAATTTGTAGATCATTTTTTAATAATTGGTTTCTATATTCCTCAACAGGATGACCATATAACGCTCCTCCACCTTCGACTATTTTGATCCCCCACTGATTGATTTGGCTAAACGCTTTGGGTAAATCCTGTTCCATTTGTTTTCTGACGCTGTATAGCTGTAAACCTAATTCATGGGCGAATGTGACACCAGACAAGCTGATTGCAATAGTTGTAATGAAAGCCAAACGAAACTTTCGCAATAGTGATATTTCTTTAATAGTTGTAACCATCAGTGATACCTACCCTTTGTGATGCCAATTCATGATTTATAGCAAATGACAATTATTAATAACAATAAATTAACATTAATATTGCCATTTGTTAGATGAACGTGAGTAGAACAAATCCTCTCTTGTATGCAATAATTTCGGCGTCTTATTTTTACAGCGATAAATTTATGCCTGAAAACAATAACGTTAAGCACCATCCTTTTTTACAAGATGCGATTGGTATTGAGCAAATTCTTAGTATGTTTGACTTGTTAACTGATGTGATTTTTTGGATCAAAGACACTAAAAGTCAAGTGGTCTACGCTAATCATCGATTTGTTGAGCATATCGGTATGCATTCACTTAGCCAAGTAATCGGTAAATCAGATTTAGCTTTTTTCCCTCCGCATATTGCAAAACAATTTATCACTGACGATATAAGTGTGATGAGCGGCAATGTCATCACTGACCGATTAGAATTGAATATTCTTAAGTTAGGTGAATTTGCTTGGTTTTGTACCTCAAAAAGACCTTTATTTGATAGTCAAAATAATATTATCGGCTCTTATGGTTTTACTCGCTTGTTATCTAAGGCATCACAGGTGTTATCGAGCATTGACGCTGTAAAGGCACCAGTAGAATATGTGCGTGAAAATTTCCATCGGGACTTGAGGATTGAAGATTTAGCTAAGCTTGCATTCATATCAGTTAGTGCCCTTGAAAGACGTTTTAAAAAGTATTTGTCCAAAACTCCCAAACAATTTATTAATGAAATTCGTTTAGAAAATGCCCGCAGAATGTTAATCGAAACCCATTTACCGATTGCCGATGTCGCTTATCGATGTGGTTTTTCTGAACACAGTTATTTTAGCCGACAGTTTCGGCTAATGTTTGGTACTTTGCCGTCTCAATTAAGAGAAAGTATGCACCGAAATACAGTGAACAGTGCACCAATTTAACTACATATTCAGTTCGGTTATCATGGCTTAAAATAAATGATATGACGTATTTAAAGTAAAATATTTTTACAATTTGTGTATAGAAACAACGTATATACTGACTTAATATTAATTTATTATTACACCCTAAACTTTTACCTTCGGAGATTTTTTGAACCTAAAAATTAGTTACCCCATTTTAATATTATTGAGTACAGCGGCTTTTTCCCAAGATCAAAAGCAACCAATAGAGCAAATTACTGTGACAGCCGCACGGGCTAGTCAAAACATTTTGGATGTCGCTGGCAATACTGGTTGGTTAAACGATGAGAGTTTAAGATTGATTGAACATCAACATATCAATCAAGCTTTAGTTCGCATACCGGGAAGCTGGATTAGTCGAGGTAATGGCCAAGAGCATCTCACTGCTATTCGTTCCCCCGTCCTTACAGGAGCAGGTGGTTGTGGTGCGTTTTTTATTGCTCAAGATGGGATTTCATTACGTGCACCGGGGTTTTGTAATGTAAATCAATTGTTCGATACAAATACCGAACAAGCATCGTCACTTGAAGTGGTTCGTGGCCCTGCAAGTACTATGTATGGTTCTAATGCAGTGCATGGGGTGATTAATGTGTTAACACCTAATCCTCTGGACATTGAGCAGTCAAGTTTGTCTTTAAGTATTGGGCCTCATGATTATTCTCGTGGCATGTTTAGTTTGACTACAAAAACTAAACAACATAGTTTTTTGTTCTACGGTAACGTCACAAAAGATGGAGGCTTTTTAGATGACAGCGGCTTCGATCAGCAAAAATTCAATCTGATCCACTACTATCAAGATGGTAAATGGCAGATAAAAAATGTACTTGCCGTTACTAATCTCAATCAAGAAACGGCCGGTTTTATTAGCGGTTTCGAGGTGTATAAAAACGATTCACTAAAAACACAAAATCCTAACCCTGAAGCGTTTCGTGATAGTCAGTCGATGCGTGTTTATAGTCAAATAAATTATGTTGCAAACGATACAACGAGCCTTACTATTACTCCTTATGTAAGGTCGACAGATATGCAGTTTCTACAGCATTTTCTGCCTTGGCAACCCCTTGAAGAAAACAGCCAAACCAGTGTTGGTTTTCAAGCACAATTTCAAAAAAATTATGGTGACTTAACTTGGCTGAGTGGCTTTGATGCCGATTATACTCAAGGCCAATTGACTGAGACCCAAGCGGAGGACTTTGCGCCCACCTTACCCGCTGGTATTCATTACGATTATAAGGTAACTGCAAGTGTGTATTCACCTTTTGTTCAACTTCGCTGGGCAACCACACAACAATTAAAAATCAGTACTGGAGTGCGTTATGAACAAACCAAATATGATTATGATAATTTTTTAAGTTCGGGCAGTGCGTGTGAAGTAGGTATTGAAAATTGTCGATTTACGCGCCCTGAAGATCAAATAGTTGAATATGACAAATGGTCTTTTCAAATAAATGCAAATTACGCGTTAACTAGTAATAATCGTCTCTACGCACAATATTCCACAGGGTTTCGTGCTCCTCAAGCCACTGAGTTGTTTAGATTACAAGCCGGTCAAACAGTGGCTGAGCTTGATGCTGAAAATGCAGACTCCATTGAATTGGGTTTAAGGGGACAGATTCAGTCATTTTTCTATGACGTCACCTTATTCTTTATGCAAAAAAATAATTTTATCTTTCAAGATACCAATAGGCAAAATATTAGTAATGGTGAAACATCTCACCGTGGTGTAGAACTGGCGCTTAGCTATCAATGGCAATACTTATATGCATCTGCCAACGGTACTTTTGCTAACCATGAATACGACTCAAACCTGACTTTAAGTCGTATCAGTATCCAGGGTAACGAAATAGACACAGCACCAGAGCATATGGGGAGCGCACAACTAGGTTGGCGTGCTGATTCAGGTGGGTTTATAGAGCTAGAGTGGGTTCACCAAGGTAATTATTATCTTAACCCAGAGAACAGCGCTGAATATACAGGTCACAACTTACTTAATTTACGAGCTGGCTGGGCATTAAATGAAGCGTTAGATGTCAGCGTCAGAGTTAGCAACCTTAGCGATGAAGATTATGCTGAAAGAGCCGATTTTGGTTTTGGTAGTTACCGTTATTTTGTAGGTGAGCCTAAAGCAGTTTATGCCACGATTCGGTACCAATATTAAGTATTGTTGGTTGAATAACCGTAACTCGGGGTGATTCAAATGACTAAGTGGTTATGGTTTGTGAAATAGGTCACCTTGAGTTTCTTGTTTATATAGCTGCCGTACCATCTGTCGTACTATCTGCCTGTTTAAATAATGTTGGCCAAAGTTATGAACCAATAAGCCATAAATAGTTTGCCTATCTGGCAAACCCTTGCATTTGAATCGCTAATAAAAAAACCCACTTTTTGCGGGCTTTCAGACTTTAATTCAACAAAACATTATTTAAATTTATACTTTCATAAATGTAAGTGCTAGAACGGAATATCGTCATCAAAATCAAAATCTGGTTCAGCCATAGGCGCCTGCTGGCCTTGCGCTGGTGCTTGGTTGAAGCCTTGATTTTGTTGTTGTGGTGCACCTTGGGCTGGTGGTTTTTGATACTGCTGAGCCTGCTGCCCCTGTTGAGGTGGTTGTTGATAACCTTGATTCTGTTGTGGTGCCGCTGCAGGTCGTTGTTGCCCTTGGAAGCCACCCTCAGATTGACCACTACTTTTACCACCTAACATTTGCATGACACCATTGAACGGGTCTAAAACAATCTCTGTTGTGTACTGATCTTGACCTTCTTTGTTCTGCCACTTACGAGTTTGCAATTTGCCTTCGATGTAGATTTGGCTACCTTTATGCAAATATTCACCTGCAATTTCTGCTAGTTTGCCAAAGATAGATACGCGGTGCCACTCCGTTTTTTCCTGAATTTGTCCACCTTGATCCTTCCAGCTTTCTGATGTGGCTAATGCTAAATTGGCAACTGCTTTACCATTGGGGGTGTACCTTACTTCAGGATCTTTACCCAAATTACCCACTAAAATTACTTTATTTACGCCTTTGCTCGCCATCTTTCCTCCTAATTATTCTTTTATGTTCAGCACAAGTCGAGCTTGTTGAATATCGAAATATTGTTCTGCCTTTAAGTACATAACTTGTTCTTCCGGAACAACCGTTATATCCACCACACCTTCTAATTGAGAAAGCTGTTTTAAAGCCAGACTTGATGTTTGTTTATTTGTGTTAAGTGTATAACGTTTTAGCCTGTTAGTCGCGTTCAAACCTTTGATCAATAACAACCAAGCACAACATAAAATACTGGCGAGAACAAATACCCATTGAATGCCTAAAAGTTCGCTGATACTGCCGGATAACACACCGCCTATAAAGGCACCAAAAAACTGAAAACTAGCATAAATACCCATTGCGGAGCCTTTTTTACCGGCGGGCGCAATATTTGAAACCATCGCTGGGAAGTTTGCCTCTAAGTAATTAAAACAAGTGAAAAATAGGCTAATCAGTAATATCAAATAAAACAGTGAGTTTTGGCTGAATACCATGCACAAAAACACTACAGCTAGACCCCCTACGCTTAGTTGCATAACCGCATTTTTATATTTTGATGCTGCAGCCATCAATCCAAGTAAACCAATGACTGAAGCAACTAATACTACTAAATATGCTTGCCAATGTTTGGCGAGGGGCCAGTTTAAATCCACCAATAAAACGGGGATTTGCACAAAGAGCAGGGTGATCAACATATGCAATAACAACACACTGATATTTAAGCGTGCTAAGTCAGGATGAGAAACTAATTTTTTCACATCTTGGACAACGGGTAATGTATCGCCAATTGGTGCAATGTTTGTTGCATCTGGGACCACAAAAATGACTAGAAAAATACATAGAAAAGCTAACGCGCCTGTGAGTAAAAAAATGCCACTAAGGCCAAATTTAGTGGCAATGACAGGACCAATCAAAAGCGCTAAATAGAATGAGAAACCAATGGATATACCGATCACTGCCATGACTTTTGGTCGCTGTTTTTCGCGGCTTAAATCACCAGCTAAAGCCATAATGGCCCCTGCTATTGCGCCAGCACCCTGTAAAAATCGGCCTATTACTACCCAAAATAAGCTGTCTGCAGTCCCTGCTACCATGCTGCCAATAGCAAAAATTAGCAGTCCGCCAATAATGATAGGTTTACGGCCGATTTTGTCTGACAACACCCCCATAGGTATTTGTAATAAGGCTTGGGTTAGGCCATAACCGCCTATTGCTAAGCCAACTAAAAAGGCTGAATAATCGGGATATTCTTTAGCGCTGATCGCCAATACTGGCATCACCATAAACAAGCCTAACATGCGAAGTACATAAACAAAGGCAAGGGAGAAAGCGCTGCGAAGTTCGGAAGAATTCAAAGTGGAAGATATCTAATAAGAATAAATAAAATGGTTATAATGTATAAATAGTCTAGCATGTTTTTTTAATGACTCACACAATTGGTCGCTGGGTCGAAATATTTTGTTGCCTGCTCAATGACTTATTTTTTAGATAAGATTTTGAATCTCTCTTTTATCTATTTTAAAATATCTGATAACAGTCTTATTACTCTGTTTTCCATAAAAACGATTACCGATGTATTCGTTTTTTACTAAAGTAATAGTGTTTAAAACAGAGACTATGGCTGCTTGTTTGTGTCGTGTCGAAGTGGTTCGGATTAAAACCTGCTGAAACCTACAAAGAAATAAGCCTAATATCGTCAACAGAAAACTGAGTTTATGCTGCGTTTTTAGACTCTGAAGAACTGATTGTTCGTCTAGCTTCATTAAAGCCTCATTTAGTGTATAAACTTGTTCTATTAACCTAATGGTCGTAGTGACTATTTGCAGAGTGTGTAATAATTGTTCTTTTGCGGCACAACTGGTTACTAATGGATAGAATAGAAGTACGTGGGGCTCGAACTCACAACCTGAAAAACATCAATTTAGATATCCCCAGAGACAAACTGACAGTGATCACAGGTTTGTCAGGTTCAGGTAAATCTTCTTTGGCTTTTGACACTCTGTATGCAGAAGGGCAGAGACGTTATGTAGAGTCACTGTCAGCTTACGCTCGCCAATTTTTATCCATGATGGAAAAACCCGATGTGGATCATATTGAAGGTTTATCTCCAGCCATCTCCATCGAGCAAAAATCCACTTCACATAATCCACGTTCTACAGTAGGAACCATAACAGAAATTTATGATTATCTACGTCTGTTATATGCTCGGGTAGGAGAGCCTCGTTGTCCTGAACATCATGTGCCATTAGATGCGCAAACAATCGGTCAGATGGTTGACCGGGTGTTAGACATGCCAGCAGATATTAAACTAATGTTGCTTGCCCCAGTGGTACAAGACCGAAAAGGTGAGCATCTTAAGACGCTCGAAAACCTTGCTGCGCAAGGATTTATTCGGGCAAGAATAGATGGCAATGTATGTGACTTGTCAGATCCACCTGACCTCGACTTACATAAAAAACATACCATCGAAGTGGTTGTTGACCGTTTTACAGTGCGTGAAGATTTAAAACTACGCTTATCAGAGTCTTTCGAAACAGCTTTAAATTTATCGGGTGGTACGGCAAAAGTTGCCTTTATGGATGAGCCTGAGAAACAGGTCATGGTATTTTCTTCTAACTTTGCTTGCCCACATTGTGGATACAGTATGGCTGAGTTAGAGCCACGTTTATTTTCCTTTAATAATCCAGCTGGAGCCTGCCAGAGTTGTGATGGTTTGGGTACCAGACAATTTTTTGACCCGCATCGTATTATAGCTAACAAAGAAATCAGTTTATCTGGAGGCGCTATTCGTGGCTGGGACAAACGCAGTTATTATTATTTTCAAATGTTGCAAGCGGTTGCCGATCACTACAAATTTGATCTGACGGTGCCCTTTGCAGAGCTAGATGAAGATGCCAAAGACATTGTATTAAACGGCAGTAGAGGCACATCGTTAAAGTTTAAATACATTAACGACCGCGGTGACATTATGGAGCGTAAACATCCCTTCGAAGGGATCATCCCTAACATGGAACGGCGTTACAAAGAGACCGAATCGAATGCGGTGCGTGATGAGTTATCTAAGTATCTTAGTCAACAACATTGTTCTAGTTGTTCTGGTAGTCGCCTTCGATTAGAAGCCAGAAACGTGTTTATTGGTGAAACACCATTAAACGTTATCACTGATATGTCGATTGCGCATGCTTTAGAGTTTTTCGCTAATCTTAGCTTAACTGGAAAACGCTTAAAAATTGCAGAGAAAATTTTTAAAGAAATTAATGATAGATTAACCTTTTTAGTCAACGTCGGGCTAAATTATCTATCACTTTCACGTAGTGCCGATACCTTGTCTGGTGGTGAAGCTCAGCGGATTAGATTAGCCAGTCAAATAGGTGCAGGGTTAGTAGGCGTAATGTATGTGCTCGATGAACCTTCTATTGGGTTACATCAACGAGACAATGCAAGGCTACTTGAGACCCTTGTTCACTTACGTGACTTAGGGAACACCGTTATAGTGGTTGAGCATGATGAGGATGCCATCCGAGCTGCTGATTTTGTATTGGATATTGGCCCAGGTGCTGGCATACACGGTGGCGAAATTGTAGCTCAAGGTACTATTGAAGATATAAAAAATAGCGAACGCTCAATTACAGGCGCTTACTTGTCTGGTAGAGAAAGAATCGAAATACCCGCTAAACGTACCGAAATTGACCAAGACAAGTGGGTGGTGTTAACCGGTGCCACGGGAAACAACTTACAAGACGTCACTTTTAGAGCGCCATTAGGATTAATGACTTGTGTAACAGGGGTATCCGGCTCAGGTAAATCTACTTTAATAAACGATACCTTTTATCGTATTGCACACAGAGAACTAAACGGCGCTACCACAGGAGAACCTGCTCCATATAAAACCATCACGGGCATGGAATTTATGGACAAGGTTGTGGACATTGACCAAAGCCCTATTGGTCGCACTCCCCGCTCTAATCCCGCCACTTATGCTGGTATTTTCACGCCTGTACGTGAATTATTCGCGGGTACACATGAAGCTAGGTCACGTGGTTATAAACCTGGACGTTTTAGTTTTAATGTTAAAGGTGGACGCTGTGAAGCTTGTCAAGGTGATGGTGTCATCAAGGTTGAAATGCATTTTTTACCTGATGTCTACGTACCTTGTGATATATGCAAAAGCAAACGCTATAACCGTGAAACATTGGAGATTCTTTATAAAGGTTTGAATATCCACCAAGTCTTAGATATGACAGTAGAAGAAGCACGGCCTTTCTTTGATGTTATCCCGGCTATTGCTCGCAAATTACAAACCCTGATGGATGTGGGTTTGTCTTATGTGCGTCTAGGTCAAGCTGCCACAACTTTATCAGGCGGTGAAGCACAGCGGGTTAAGTTAGCGAAAGAATTATCCAAACGAGACACAGGCCAAACTTTGTATATTTTGGATGAACCTACTACTGGTCTGCATTTTCACGATATCAAACAGCTACTAGAAGTCTTACATAGATTGCGTGACCACGGTAATACAGTGATAGTCATTGAACACAATTTAGATGTGATCAAAACAGCAGATTGGGTAGTGGATCTTGGTCCTGAAGGTGGCTCTGGTGGTGGGCAGATCGTTGCTCAAGGCACACCTGAAGACATTTGTGATGTGAAAGAGTCGCATACTGCACGTTTCCTCAAACCATTGTTAAAAAAGTAGAGGTTATATTCTATGTATAGTGAAGAGTTTAATGTCCGTTTTTACGAGACTGATGCCTTAGCTCATGTCAGCAATACAGTACTAGTGGGCTGGTTTGAAACGGGTCGTGAGCCACTTTTTAAACTATTCACCCCTGAATTGGATCTACAAAACTGGCCACTTATTCTGGCCAGTTATAAAGTAGATTTTTTAGAGCAGATTTATTATGGGCACAAAGTGCAGGTTAAAACTTATATTAGCCGAATAGGAACCAGTTCTTTTGATGTTTATCAGGAATTGTGGCAGCAGCAAAAAAAGTGTGCAACTGGCACCACAACCTTGGTACATTTTGATTATCAGACGAAGCAGGCTGTAGCAATAAACGATAAAATAAAGTCGACACTTTTGGCAAACAGTTACCCTGAGTAGAGTTGCGGTTCAACCAACAAAAAAACCGCAATGGCGGTTTTTTTGTGTCTATATTTAATATTGCACTTTTAGCTGTTTTGCTTGGTCTTCTTTTCCTAATGTTGAGCTAATGTTCAAGCAAAATAGCGTTTACGAATTTTATAACCCTTATGAATATCTAGCTAATTTCATTATGATTTAACCGTCATATGGACTCACTTCTACCCCCGATAAGGAATACCCCACGGTCGCTAAATCACCTTTCCAGCCTTTAGTGGTTAAGGTGCCAGTTACCCAAACTGCGTCATATAGATTATCTATCGGTACAGCTGTAGAAAATTTCACATAAACTATTTGATTGGCTGGTGGGGGTGGTACATGAATACAAGCTCCAAAATACGGTACTAATAAAAATTCACTGGTTGTTTCATTGTCGCCTTCCAAAGGGACAACAAATCCTGGTATTTTTACTAACTTGCCATTTAGGCTCTCAATTACTGGTGCATCTAGTCCCATTTGCAGCATGTTACCGTCGTGACTCAAAGGAGTGTCGGGAGTCTGATAGTCTGGTGGCACCATGTCTTCCCAAAAAAGCTCTAGCGGTGCTTTGGCTAATGCTATGTGGCTGAGCAAGATTAATATTAAGCATGTTGTTTTGATGATTTTTATCATAATTTTTTTTTAGCCTTGGTTTTATGATCCAAATACAAAAAAACCGGCAAATACCGGTTTTTCGAAATATTAACGATACATTAAACAATATTAGAAAGCAGGTTTCTCTTCTTCGGCTTCATACAACGTAACACTGTTAACTATTTCGGCTTTAGCCGATGCTGCATCTTCCCAACCTTCTATTTTAACCCATTTGTTAGGCTCTAAGTCTTTGTAATGCTCAAAGAAATGTTGAATTTGATGCTTAGTCAGCTCTGGGATGTGCTCAATATCAGTTATACCACGATAAATTGTTGATAACTTATCAGCAGGTACCGCAAGAATTTTTGCATCTATACCCGACTCATCAGTCATCTTTAATACACCTATAGGGCGACATTTGATAACTGAACCCGCTAAAAGTGGGAAAGGTGTCATGACTAATACGTCAGCTGGGTCACCGTCTTCAGACAATGTGTGCGGGATATAACCGTAGTTAGTGGGATAGTGCATACAAGTCGCCATAAAACGGTCGACAAAAATGGCGCCTGATTCTTTGTCCACTTCATATTTAACAGGATCAGAGTGAGCAGGGATTTCGATTATTACATTAATTTCTTCTGGTAAATTTTTACCAGCGGGTACGGCATTAAGGCTCATAGTATTACCTAAAGTTATTCAATTTTATGGGTTCGATTATAGGGCTTAGAGACACAAGATGAAACTCACCACAGTGATTAAAACGCAGACAAAGGACAATTAGTGATTAAAACTTGAACTATGGATAATTATCTCGTTATAGTTGCACTGCAATTGTAAATAAATTGTAAATAAAACAAGAAAGTAGCCATGTACTCATGAATGACGTAAGAAATGAGAGATTGGCGTAAATGTATTGCAAAGTAGATCTATTTTTGATGTGTATAAAAAGTGGTTTGCTTTGTTTCATTGTTACATTAACTGTGGGAATTTTATGACTGAATTATTTTATTTGCCGCCTATCTTAGGATTGGCTGGCTTAATCATCGCTCTTATTATTTATTTTATTATTAAAAAATCACCGGTATCTAATCCGGCTATCATCAAAATAGGTGATGCCATACATTCCGGTGCAATGGTATTTATGCACCGCGAGTATAAAATGTTATTTCTGTTTGCCCTAGTGGTGGGTATTGCCTTGTATTTTTCTTTAGGCCAACAAACCACTATTGCTTTTGTTGCAGGGGCGTTATGTTCTGCCTTTGCTGGTTATATGGGCATGTTTACTGCTACCAAAGCAAATGTTCGTACTACTCAAGCCGCCCATGACGAAGGTCCCGCTGCTGCTTTAACTATAGCCTTTATGGGTGGTTCTGTGATGGGGTTATGTGTTGCGTCCATGGGGCTTTTAGGTTTGGGAACATTATACTGGGTCTTCGGTGGCGATCCTGCTACTGCCCATGTTATTCATGGATTTGGCATGGGGGCTTCTATTGTTGCTTTGTTTTCACGTGTGGGAGGCGGTATTTTCACTAAAAGTGCAGATGTTGGTGCTGACCTAGTGGGAAAAATTGAAGCCGGCATACCCGAGGATGATCCACGTAATCCTGGTGTTATAGCAGATAATGTTGGTGATAATGTTGGCGATGTGGCAGGCATGGGATCTGATATTTTCGAGTCTTATTGTGGATCAATGATTGCCACTATAGCTATTGCATCGACTATGGCTTTAGGTGTGCTTGGAAGTCGAGAGTCTTTAATGTTTTTACCCTTAGCTCTGGCATCAACTGGCCTGTTGTGTTCAGTTGCAGGCATAGTCATCGTCAAACTATTGTCAGCCAGTAAACCAGAAGTAGCGTTACGTGCTGGGACTATGTCAGCGGCGGTGATCTTTATTATTGCGGCTTATTTTGTGGTGGCTAAATTAGGTGTGAATGATCTTGTTTGGTGGGCAGTAGTGGCCGGTGCAGTGGGGGGGATTATTATTGGTCTGGTAACTGAATATTACACTGCATCCACACCTGTACGTAAAATAGCTAAAGCAGGTGAAACTGGCGCTGCTACTGTGATGATTACTGGACTGGCAGTTGGCATGCAATCGGTTGTTATTCCTGTGCTCACTATCTGTGCCATTATTTATGCTTCGACCCAGCTATCAGGTTTATATGGCGTAGGTATTGCAGCAGTAGGTATGTTGGCAACGGTGGGTATTACTATGGCAATCGATGCCTATGGACCGGTGGCGGACAATGCTGGTGGCATAGCCGAAATGGCAGCTTTAGGTGAAGAAACCCGTACCATTACCGATTCGCTCGATGAGCTAGGCAACACTACTGCGGCTATTGGAAAGGGTTTTGCTATAGGTGCAGCAGCTCTTGCAGCCCTCGCTATTATTGCAGCATTTATAGAGACGTTAGTGAATAAATACCCTGGTTTTACCTTGAACTTAGGTGATCCCATGGTGTTAATTGGTCTGTTTATTGGTGGCTTATTGCCATTTTTAATTGCCTCTATCACTATGACTGCTGTGGGTGATGCTGCTTTTGAAATGATCCAAGAAATTCGTCGCCAATTTAGAGAGATTGAGGGGCTAATGGAAGGCACCGCTGAACCTGATAACGCGCGTTGTATCGATATTGCTACCCAAGCCGCACTGAAAAAGATGATTTTACCCGGTGTGATTGCTGTTGGTGTGCCACCTTTAATAGGTTTTGGGCTAGGTGCTCACGCTTTAGGCGGCATGTTAGGCGGAGCACTGTTAGGTTGTGTTTTGCTTGCTCTGATGATGGCTAACGCAGGTGGCGCCTGGGACAATGCTAAAAAGTATGTTGAAAAAGGCAACTTAGGTGGAAAAGGCTCCGATGTTCATGCTGCTGTGGTAGTGGGTGACACAGTCGGAGACCCATTTAAAGATACATCTGGGCCTTCTATGAACATTTTAATCAATGTGATGGCTATTGTAAGCTTGGTGATTGCTCCACTGTTATAAATAAGCATACGTCTGGTGCATATTTGTATGAACATTTTGAGCAGTGTGATGGTTATTGTAAGCTTGGTGATTGCTCCACTGTTATAAATAAGAGTACATCTGGTGCATCTATATATGAACATTTTGAGCAATGTGATAACCATAGTGGGTTTAGCTAAAGCTCCACTGTTGTAACTTTTAACATTAAAAAAGCCTCATTTGAGGCTTTTTTAATGTTTATTCAAGGTAAAAATTTAGTTTATTTGCAATAGCTTAGACAAGCTTCTACTTCTTCTTTTGAGCCAATTAACACAGGCACGCGTTGATGAATTTCGGTAGGCATAACTTCCATAATACGCCCTGTACCGGTATTGGCTAAACCACCTGCTTGTTCAACTAGAAATGCCATTGGGTTGGCTTCATACAATAAGCGCAACTTACCTGCCTTACTTGGGTCACGTTTGTCGTACGGATACATAAAAATACCACCGCGTGATAACACTCTGTGAATATCACCTACCATCGCAGCAACCCAGCGCATGTTGTAATCTTTTTCTCTTGGGCCTTCTGTGCCCGCCAATAAATCGCTAATGTATGCTTGGATGGGTGCTTCCCAATGACGTTGATTCGATGCATTGATCGAATACTCAGCGGTTTGCACAGGCACTTTGACATTGGGAGTTGTTAACAAAAAGCCGCCATGAGTTTTATCTAATGTATAAAGATGTGTTCCACGACCTGTCGTCAAAGCAAGCATAGCGGAAGGGCCATAAAGCACATAACCCGCTGCTACTATTTGTGTACCAGGTTGTAAAAAAGCCGATGGATCATCTGAGTCCATCCATTGTGGTGCATGAGTAATAGAAAAAATGGTACCGATGAGGCTATTGACATCAGTATTAGACGAGCCATCAAGAGGATCAAAACTTACAAGGTAATTACCATTTGGATTACAAGGGACAACGTCGTCTTCTTCCTCAGAGGATATCGCTTTTACATAGCCTGATTCACTAAGAATATCTTTTAGAATTTGGTTAGAAATCACATCTAATTTTTTCTGTGTTTCTCCTTGTACGTTTTCACTTAATGTTGACCCCAAAACACCAGCTAATGCACCTTGACTGACCCTAAATGAAATTTCCTTGCAGCCTGCTAATATTGTTCTTAATAGTAGGATTAGCTCCATAGGCGCGCCATCTTCTTGAAGTTGCGAGTTAAGTCTTTTCATTCTTAGTAAATACCTTGTAGTTGTAGGGGTTATGCAACATGATTTTTATTATATGAGTTATTAACATATAGGATTGTATCTTCAAAAAACAAGAAACTCAGTGACCTAAACGTATTCTAAGTTAATTTAGCATAAACAGTCCTAAGCCATAGCCATATTGACGACGTATTTTTTTACATTGTTGATTGAGTAAGCGATCTTTGTTCTGGTAACCTATCGCTCTTATAAATTTTGAATAGCAATTTATGCATCTACATATTTTAGGTATCTGTGGCACTTTTATGGGTGGTATTGCAGCTATCGCTAAAGAGTTAGGGCACAAAGTCACAGGTTCTGACAACAACGTCTATCCACCTATGAGCACACAATTAGAGTCTCTAGGTATTGAGTTATTTGAAGGTTACGATACCAAACAGTTTAAAAACGAGCCAGATATTGTTTTAATAGGCAATGCGTTATCCCGTGGTAATGAGGCGGTAGAGTATGTTTTGGACAGAAACCTACCCTACACCAGTGGGCCACAATGGTTACTTGAAAACGTGCTCAAAGATCGCTGGGTTATAGCTGTATCCGGTACCCATGGCAAAACTAGTACCTCTGGCATGCTCGCTTGGATAGTAGAGTATGCAGGTCTAAAACCGGGTTTTTTGATTGGTGGTATCCCACAAAATTTTGATGTGTCTGCGCGTTTAGGTGAAAGCCCCTTTTTTGTTATTGAGGCAGATGAATACGACAGTGCCTTTTTTGATAAACGTTCTAAGTTTGTGCACTATCGTCCTCGTACCCTAGTGATGAACAACCTTGAATTTGACCATGCTGATATATTTTCTGATTTAAGTGATATCCAAAAACAGTTTAATCATCTACTTCGCACCGTACCTAATAACGGTTTAGTGTTATTGCCCAAGTCAGACAACAACCTGCGAAAAGTGTTAGACATGGGATGTTGGACACCAGTACAGTTTACTGGTGGTGATTGGCAGGTTCAAAACAGTAACCCCGAGTGCAGTGAGTTTGAAGTTTTGTTTAAAGGACAAACGCAAGGCAAAGTGCACTGGAATTTAATGGGTAAACATAACGTTAACAATGCATTGATGGCGATAGCTGCCGCAAAACATTGCGGGGTTAAAAGCGACCTGGCTGTTGAAGCGCTAAGTCAGTTTGTGAATGTAAAACGCCGCATGGAAGTGAAAGCGATAGTCAATGGCATTACTTTATATGATGATTTTGCCCATCACCCTACTGCGATTGCCTCAACCGTTGATGGACTCCGAGCTAAAGTTGGTAATGGGCGAATTTTAGCAGTATTAGAACCTCGTTCTAACACCATGAAAATGGGAGTTCACAAAGATACACTGGCCGCTTCTTGGTCAAGTGCCGATCAGGTATTTATTTTTGAACCATCAAATTTAACGTGGTCAATGGATGCTCTACTGGCACAGAGCAACGTGACAGCTATGTTATATAAAGAGATGAATATATTGGTCAAGTCCATTATTTCCTATGCTAAACCGGGAGATCATATTCTGGTAATGAGTAATGGTAGCTTTGGTGGTATTCATGACTTACTAACAGAACAGTTAGCAAAAATTGAATTCACTAAGAATTTAATATGCAATCAATAAGAAATCAATAAAGAGTCATTCAAAATGAAATTAAATAAACTGATCATTGGTGCGGTTGCGGCTGCAATGAGTTTTCAAGCGTTAAGTTGGGGGCAAACAGGCCATCGTGTTACTGGGGCTATTGCGCAGCAATATCTAACACCTGAAACACAACGTGCTATCAGCCAATTATTAGTCAATGAAGATTTAGCAGAAGCCTCGACTTATGCCGATGAGATGAAATCAAACCCTAGTGAGTTTTGGAAAAAAACCGCTAACCCTTGGCATTATGTGAACGTGTTTGATGGTAAAACATATTCAGACGTAGCACCGCCACCTGAAGGCAATGCGGCGACTGCTTTGGACATGTTTTCCAAGCAACTAAAAAGTAAACAATCAAGCTTTGCAGAGAAACAACTCGCACTGCGGTTTATTGTGCATATTATTGGTGACTTACATCAACCCTTTCACGCTGGAAATGGAAAAGATAGGGGCGGCAACGATGTGAAACTGACGTTTTTTTGGGACGATTCTAACTTACACCGAGTCTGGGATTCAGGTTTGATTGATAGACAACAATTGTCTTATACAGAATGGACTAACAAACTTAGTAGTAAAATTTCTAGTCAACAGGCTACACAATGGATGGAGATTGATCCCAAAGTATGGATAGCTGAAAGTGCAAAAGTACGGGCTAATGTATATCCTGAGAATGATAAAATATCTTGGGATTATCAATATCAAAACTTGCCTATAGTAAAACAGCGTTTACAAATGGGTGGTGTAAGGATTGCCGCTTATTTAAATGCCCTGTTTAAATAACTAGGTGCAAACAGAGCTTGTCTGAAATCACGCCCGCATCATTATCAAAAATACTCGCTGGGCCTATCGTTAGGCGAGCAAATGCAAGGCAAGTTTGCTTTTGGTTGATAACGAAAAAAGCCTACAAATTTTCTGTTAAGTTATTTAGTCAGCAACAACAAACAACTTGGTTTGATGCTCAGCTAAAAGATCAACAGCTCTGCCAAGTTCAAGTCGGGACCCATGCCTTTGTTAATCTGATTACGCTGGAGCCTAATACCGAAATTCCATGTGGGAGCTGGGTGAGTTATGACATCACTTTGTTCGATGCAGATGGTAGTGAAAATCATCTATGTGAATTGCTGCCTTCTTTACTTTATTTAGGTCAGTCTTATCCCAGTTTTGTGATCCGTAGGCAAATTGGGAAAATGTTACACGGCTCTTGCCGTAAACCTCATCATGATAGCGAAGATGGCTTGGTCATAGTTGATCGACAAATTGAGTTAGGATTGACTGGGCAGACTGAGCCGCCAGACTTATTAATGATGTCGGGTGATCAGGTTTATACTGATGATGTAGCAGGACCAACACTAGTAGCGATTAAACAGACTATAGATATGTTGGGTTTGTTTCATGAGGAGCTCGAAGGGTCGACTATAAGCAACAGCCAAGAGATATTTGAACATAAACACTGCTTTTATCAACGCCCTAAACTACTACCAGATGATCCCAGTACAACCAATACCTACAGTCAATTCTTTGCAGGTAAACGTAAGCCAATTTTTACCTCAGTCAATGCCTGTAACCACTTAATATCGTTCGCTGAAGTAATGGCTATGTACATTCTCACTTGGTCGCCTGAAATGTGGCAACGAGTGCATATCAGTGACGAGACGATCCCCGAACCTTTTAAACAAAAATTTGCCAAAGAAAAAGTCATCATTGAAAACTTTGTAGTTGGTTTAGAGAAAGTCAGAAGAGCGTTAGCCCATGTAAGGGTGTATATGATTTTTGATGATCATGACGTTACCGATGACTGGAATTTAACCCGCGGCTGGGAGGATGCGGTATATGGTAACTTATTCGCAAAACGTATAGTAGGTAACGCGCTGGCGGGATATTGGTTATGTCAGGGCTGGGGCAATGACCCAAGAAAACTACAACCGTTATTTGAATCTTGCCGTGGACTTTTTACTGAAAATGGCATCATTCAACATGATCTACTGGTTCAACACTTGCTTGATTGGGAACATTGGCACTACTGCCTAGAAACGTCACCTAAGTTGGTGGTATTAGATACACGTACCCAACGTTGGCGTTCTGAGTCAAGTTTAAGTAAACCCTCAGGTCTTATGGATTGGGAGGCCTTGTGTGAATTACAACAAGAATTAATCGGCCAAGAGGCCATCATTATGGTATCGGCTGCACCTATTTTTGGTGTGAAGCTAATAGAAACCATACAACGGATTTTTACTTTTTTTGGAGGAGCTCTGACCGTCGATGCAGAAAACTGGATGGCACACAAAGGCACAGCCAGTGTGATGCTCAATATTTTTCGTAATCGTAAAACCCCACCGAACTTTGTGATCCTGTCAGGTGATGTACATTACTCATTTGTGTATGACATTACCCTGAGATTCAGGCATAACAGTCCTAATATTATCCAAATAACCAGTAGCGGTATTAAAAACGAATTTCCTGATAAATTGTTGAAGTGGTTTGATAGGCTTAACCGAATTTTGTATAGCAGATTTTCGCCATTAAATTGGTTTACTCAAAGACGAAATATGCTGGTTACACATCGCAGGCCGAATGATCATAAATTGACGACGCTATCAAATGGATCTGGTATAGGTCTACTTAAAATGAATCAATCGTGTAATAAAGTCGAGGCACAGCAACTGTGTGCCTCAGGTAAGGTTGTCACTTTCACTAAAAAAGAGTGAGTATTGATCGCTATTTATAGGTGAAAAGGTTTACTTAATTTATGCACTGCATCAATAAAAACTTTGGCATTGTCTGGTGGAACATCCAGATGTATACCGTGGCCAAGGTTGAACACATGACCATCACCTTTACCAAAACCCTCTAGAATGAGTTGCACTTCTTGCTCAATACGTTCGGGTGGCGCATACAACATAGACGGATCCATATTACCTTGCAATGCAACTTTATCACCAATACGTGCTTTTGCATCAGCCATGTCTACTGTCCAATCTAAACCTACGGCATCACATCCTGTTGCAGCAATAGATTCTAACCACAAACCTGCATTTTTAGTGAACAATGTGACGGGTACTTTTCGTCCATCATTTTCGCGGGTAAGAGCATCGACAATTTTGTGCATATACTGCAATGAAAACTCGTGGTAATCGCGACCTGATAACACACCGCCCCAAGTATCAAACACCATCACTGACTGAGCTCCGGCGGCAATTTGCGCGTTAAGGTATAAGATAACGGAATCGGCTAACTTATCGAGTAGTAGGTGTAATGCTTGAGGTTCGCTAAAGGCCATTTTTTTTATTTTTGTGAAAGCTTTGCTTGAACCGCCTTCAATCATATAAGTAGCTAACGTCCAAGGACTACCAGAAAAGCCGATCAAAGGTACCGTGCCTTTTAAATTTTTGCGCACAGTGCGCACCGCATTCATTACGTAACCCAGTTCGACTTCAGGATCTAATATGGGTAATTTTTGAATGTCGGCCATACACGTTAATGGACGTTCAAACTTAGGGCCTTCTCCGGTTTCAAAATATAAGCCTAACCCCATCGCATCAGGGATAGTCAAAATATCAGAAAATAAAATAGCCGCGTCCAGATCGAATCTGCGCAGCGGTTGAAGTGTTACTTCGCAGGCTAATTCGGCATTTTTGCACAGCGACATAAAATCGCCAGCGACTGCTCTAGTCGCTTTGTATTCAGGTAAATATCGACCTGCTTGGCGCATCATCCACACTGGCGTAGTGTCAACTGGTTGGCGTAACAATGCTCGTAAATATCGGTCGTTTTGCAATGGCTGCATTGATTTCCTCAAATTAGAATAAACGTACCCAAAAATAGGCTTAAGGGCTTCAATAGGTATGTATTGTAGCGATTTTATATACTGAAAAAAGTATAAATTGGACTAAATTTAGCAAAAACTTGCACACTAAGAGTTTTTTATGCAGTAAGTTAGAGCATAAGCATTAAAAAGAAGAGACCCATTAACGGGTCTAAGGCGCTAAAATATTCGAGCCCCCAATTCTGTGGGTTTTTTTGCTGAAATTTACTTCAAGAATTGGTCGGTATAAGAATATTGTGCTGTTGTTTTATTTCTTCAATAGTATGCTGAATAAGTTGTCCAGCGATGGATAACTTGGGTGGGATATTGGGTAATTTGTCCGCATCAAACCAATATGCCTCGAGTATTTCTTTACCATCCACTTCTATTTCACCTGAGTCGAAGTCTGCTAAAAATCCAACCATTAATGAGTGTGGGAAAGGCCAAGGTTGGCTCGAAAAGTAACGCAAATTTTTAACTTGTATGCCTACTTCTTCAAACACTTCCCTGTGGACAGCCTCTTCAAGGGTTTCACCACTTTCTACAAAACCAGCCAATGTCGAAAACATTTGCCTTGATCGTTGAGGTTTACCCTGAGCTAACAAAATTTTATCGTTGTGACGAATAGACACAATAATACAAGGCGAAATTCTAGGGTAGCAACGGTGCTGACAGCGTGAACACTGCATCGCCATTTCCCAGTTTATTTGCTGCATATTGCTGCCACATTGACCACAAAACCTATGGGTACGCATAAATAATGCTATTTGCCATGCTCTAGAGGCAATACCAAAAAAACTAGTTTGGTTTTGCATTAACAAGGCACGCATACTGACTAAGGAAAGTTGGTCGTGTTCAATATGCTCGTTGCCCATATCGATTAAAAAACAAGGTAGGTCATCATGACTGCCTATTCTTAAGATTTGATCTTGATAGGCATGAGCAAAACTGAGCGTCTCCCATGTGGTTATCATTAATCCTAAATCTTTAGTAGATTGAAAAATTTTTTCACCGCTAAAAATTAACCAAATGGCTTTTGTTTCGGGAGTTACTGATATATTTTGTGCGATCATAGAGTTACCAAGGAAAGTTTCATAGTCAAGTTAGCATAGTAAAACACAGCATAGAAATATACTTTGATAAGAGTTTCCCATCATTAATAATGACTAAAGTAATAATAGCAAACCAATAATGAGTAGTTAAGGAACGTAACCTATAAAAATT
>JBNMPD010000018.1:0-27489 GCA_051276225.1 Flavobacteriales bacterium | reverse complement strand
AGAGTTGATGTTATGTTTCAGCAATTTGGTCCTCGTAAATTAACGACCGATGTTGGAAAAGGTTTCTCGTTAGGTAAAAAAGATCATTTGAACGATTTCAATAATCTAAAAATAAAACCAGATTGAAACTCTCAAAACTCTATTATGAAGCGCCTTTAAACATCACCATTCGAGAATGTAAGGTAGGTCAAAAACACTTACCACTACGATACTGACGGCGAAGGATTCCCCTAAAAAAGAACTCAAAGAAAAAAACGACCGAGTTAAAAACTGATGTGGCTAAAAATTAAAAGAAATCTACATCGCCACTAAGGAAACACTTAGCCTAGATCCAAAAGACGTTTAATTCGTTAGTCTTCATATTGCAACAAAAGGCCACACTGCCCTTTTATCTTTTTTGGATAATTAAAAAGTAAAAAATTTAACATCTGTTCAAAACAATCACTTAACAACAATAGTCTGTTCACTGATCAAACCTAAAACAATTCACACATAAGCTTGAATTACCCATGGTAAGCACAATATTATATGCCCCAGAGACATCCTTATCTTCTCGAAAATAAAACACACTTTTAGCTTTTTTTAGTCGCTAGAAGTAACGATAGGTACTGGCGTTGCCACAAAATTCGTGGGTGTTTTACAGTTTCGATTCAACACATTAGTTGGCAGTCAATATGAACGCATTAAGCATCAAAGGATTAACCAAAACCTATAAGGGTGGCACAGAAGCCTTAAAAGGGATTGATTTAGTAGTGAAAAAAGGAGATTTTTTTGCCTTACTTGGTCCTAATGGCGCAGGTAAATCGACTGCCATAGGGATCATCAGCTCTCTGGTGAATAAAACCCAAGGCGATATTGATATATTTGAATACTCTTTAGTGACTCAGCCTATTGAGGCAAAATCTTGTATTGGGTTGGTACCACAAGAATTTAACTTCAATCAATTCGAACCCGTAATACAAATCATGCTAAATCAAGCAGGGTATTATGGTGTTCCTAAAAATGTAGCTAAGCCTAGAGCCGAAAAATATCTTAAACAACTCGAACTGTGGGACAAACGCAACTCACCGGCTAGGCAACTTTCTGGTGGTATGAAAAGGCGATTAATGATCGCTAGGGCTTTAATGCATGAGCCTAGAATGCTAATTCTTGACGAGCCCACCGCAGGAGTCGATATTGAAATACGTCGTTCTATGTGGTCTTTTTTACAAGAGATTAATCAACAAGGCGTGACGATTATTTTGACGACTCATTATCTTGAAGAAGCTGAAATGTTATGTCGCAATATCGCCATCATTGATAAAGGTATTATTGTTAAAAACACTAGCATGAAGGCCTTGCTTGCCACCTTGAATATTGAAACTTTTGTACTGGATTTATCTAAGAACTTAAGATCCTTAAGTTTAGATGGTTTTGAAAGCCGTTTAGTTGACAAACACACCTTAGAAGTAGATGTGCCCAAGAAGGCCGGTCTTAACTCAGTTTTTGAACAGCTAACTCAAAAACAGATACAAGTATTCAGTATGCGTAACAAATCAAATAGATTAGAAGAGCTCTTTGTTAGAATGGTCGAATCAAGAAGAGCCGCTACAGATGATAATGTGACGACAAAGCACGTTACAGGAGACACCAATGAGTAGCCTTAAGCCAATGAATAGCCTTAATATGGTTGCTCTCAGAACAATGTGGCGTAAAGAATGTTTACGTTTTTTAAGGATTTGGATCCAAACTCTACTGCCACCTGCCATTACTATGTCACTGTACTTTGTGATTTTTGGTAATTTGATTGGTAGCAGAATAGGCAAAATGGGAGGCTTTAGTTATATGGAGTTTATTGTGCCCGGCTTAATCATGATGGCGGTTATTACCAATGCGTACTCCAATGTTTCCTCTTCTTTTTATAGTGCTAAATATCAACGAAACATTGAAGAGTTATTGGTTGCACCTGTTTCTAATTGGATTATTATTGCTGGTTTTGTTGGTGGTGGTGTAGTTCGAGGAATGATAGTGGGCATTATTGTCACTATCGTATCGCTGTTTTTTGTAGATATTCATATTCATAATTTTCTAATTATTGTTATTACTCTATTGTTAACCACCATATTGTTCTCTACTGCTGGATTAATTAACGGCATATTTGCGAATTCATTTGATGATGTAAGCATTGTACCAACATTCATTCTGACTCCACTGACTTACTTAGGCGGTGTTTTTTATTCATTAAGTTTATTACCTGAATTTTGGCAGTGGGTAAGTAAAATTAACCCTATTGTTTATATGGTAAGTGGTTTTAGATATGGTTTTTTAGGTGTGTCAGATATTAGTTTCTATGTGTCCTTAGGCATATTAATAGGCTTCAATGTAGTGTTACTTAGTTGGGCTTATTCACTTATCAATCGTG
The DNA here is from genome assembly GCA_051276225.1 of Flavobacteriales bacterium. Classification (GTDB taxonomy): domain Bacteria; phylum Pseudomonadota; class Gammaproteobacteria; order Enterobacterales; family Alteromonadaceae; genus Paraglaciecola. The sequence continues at coordinate 25,088 of JBNMPD010000018.1, read as the reverse complement.
GTGTGGGTATCCGAAGCTAATGCAACAACAAGCTCGCTCGATCAGTACCAATCAAACTGGTATTCATCAAAATTTACAAAAAGTGGTGACTCGTCAACTGGCGAGTGTGAGTCAAAGACCACTGTCCGCACATACCCAACAAGCCTTTGAAGAAGTTATCGATTGGCTAGGAAAATGGCAGGGGGAGTTAATATTAGACTCTTGTTGTGGTGTGGGTGAAAGCACAGTGAATATAGCGCGAGCTCATCCAAACGCGCGGGTTATAGGTATTGATAAATCGGCGTTACGCACAGACAAACACTCCTCATACGCCAGTACATTACAAAACTATCTAGTACTACGTGCAGATCTCAATGATTTTTTAAGATTATTGGTTACGAGTGATAAAAAATTAACTAAACACTATTTATTGTACCCCAACCCATACCCTAAATCGGCACATCTTCAACGTCGTTGGTACGCCACATCGGCACTAAAAGACATATTAAAACTCGGCGGTCTACTTGAAGTAAGAAGTAATTGGCAGCTATACATAGAAGAGTTTTCTGCCGCTTTAGATATTGTCAATGTCAAGAATCAAGTCACTCTATTTGAAAGTAATAAAGCCATCACTCCCTTCGAACGAAAATATTGGCAAAGTGGGCAAAGTAGCTGGCAACTGATAGCTAACTTATAATTATAAAGAGATGACAATTGCTGAAGAGTAAAAAAACTAATTGATTTTTGCCTTAGGTTGGCAAAAGTAAAATCCTTGAGCGTATTTAATACCCAGTTGTTTCGCGACATCTAATGTTTCTTGGCGCTCAATTCGTTCAGCTATAACAACAACCTTATTGCTAGCGGCAGAACTAATCAGTCCCTTAACAAAATCTTTCGTTTTTACATCACTTGCCGTTTTATCGAATAATGTAGCGGACACCTTTATTGCCGATATAGGTAAACAAAGTATCGCCTGCAAGTCACACTCTTTTTCATCGAAATTATCTATCACAATATTGATACCCAAGGCATCACAAATTTCAGAAAACTGACTGAATTTTGCATTCTCCACTAGTGCATTTTGCGCGGTAATTTCAATAGAAATTCGTTTAGGATTTGGATAGTACATAAGTTGAGATTGAAGAAAGTCGAGAGTGCCTGTGTCAGTCATATCCGACAAACTCAGATTAATATTCCAAGCCATGTTGATATCTCTAAAATAACTGGCGCTGTGACTAAATACGGTTTGTGTCAACTGGGCCAATGATTGTTGCCTTTCAACCAAAAATAAAAATTCTGTAGGTAAATAGCAATTTTTATCAAGCGTTAAAAGACGAGCTAGACATTCATAACTCCAGACCGCATTATTATCTAGGTCCATGATGGGATGAAAAAAAGGCACCACGTTATCTAGATTTAAATTATTTGTTACTTCAGTCACTTGCATACAAAAACTTACTTCTTATTTCGATTTATCACCTCGAATTACTAAACAATATAACAACAAATTAACATTTACCAGTTAATACCCATGACCGTTTTATTTGCTCTTTAGTTCGGGGGATAAGCACCTATTGGTCTGTCGTAAAAACTAAGGTAAAATAAATATTTACAAGTTTCAGATAGGGTTTCGAAAGTGGGTGAAGCTGAGGTTAGTTTAGAACATCTGTATAAGGTATTTACCATGCCTGAGGGCAAAGGTTCTAAGCTTGCACAGATTGAACAACACCTGTCTGATAATTTGTCTGACTTTTTGTCGCAACATGTTGTGACTAAAGTGAATTCTCTTGCGCAAATTGAGAAAAGTTTTGCTGAATATTCTGTGCCTGAATCTCCAGAGTTTGTATCAAAACATGCAGAAGATCTTCTAGAAAAGTTAGTCGCTAACTCAGTTAATACCTATTCTCCTAGTTTTATTGGTCATATGACCTCAGCACTGCCGTATTTTCATCTGCCTTTGGCAAAGTTATTGGTAGGGTTAAACCAAAATTTAGTGAAAATCGAGACGTCTAAGGCCTTCACTCCGCTTGAACGGCAAATGCTGGGCATGATGCACGAGTTGGTGTACAAACAATCTGGGGATTTTTACCATACCTATTTACATAGTGCGAACCATGCTTTAGGTGCATTTTGCTCCGGTGGAACTATCGCCAATATCACTGCATTATGGGTCGCAAGAAACAAAGCTCTACCTATCTCGACTCAATTCAAAGGCGTCGATCAAGAAGGTCTAGCAGCAGGAATGATGCATTATGGTTATAAGAGAATGGGTATCATTTCATCTAAACGTGGTCATTATTCGTTATCTAAAACCGTTGATCTATTAGGTCTAGGTAAACAACAAATGATTACCATCGACTGCCCTTCTCAACGCTTGTCTGCTGAAAAAGCGTTAGCTGCAGGCAAACAATATCAAGAAGATGGTAACAAGATACTGTCTATCATAGGCATAGCAGGAACAACTGAAACAGGGCATGTTGACCCGCTAGATGAACTAGCAGATGTAGCAAAAGAACTGGGGTGTCACTTTCATGTTGATGCAGCTTGGGGTGGGGCAACACTGTTTTCTCACGAACACAAAGGTTTGCTTAAAGGTATTGAAAGAGCGGATTCAGTGACAATTGACGCTCATAAACAGATGTATGTGCCAATGGGAGCTGGTATGGTGTTATTTAAAGATCCTAATGACAGTAATGCCGTGCGCCATCATGCACAGTACATACTTCGAGCAGGCTCGAAAGATTTAGGAGCCACCACATTAGAAGGCTCACGAAACGGCATGGCCATGATGGTGTATGCGTCATTACATATTTTTGGCCGCCAAGGTTATGAACTACTGATTAACCAGAGTATAAAAAAAGCCAAAACGTTTGCCAGTATGATCCAATCACACCCTGATTTTGAACTGGTTACGCCGCCTATTTTGTCTCTGTTGACCTACAGGATAAACCCTGAAGATGTTCAACAAAAAATGAAGATACAACCAGAAATTGGTGATGCTTTAAATATGGAACTGGATAGTTTAACGGTAAACGTGCAGAAACAACAAAGAGAGGCAGGCAACTCATTTGTCTCGCGTACTCGATTAACCACCGAAAAATATCCTGAGCAAGCGATAACTGTTTTTAGGGTAGTGTTGGCTAACCCCTTGACAACAGTGACCAATTTACAAAATATTTTGGATGAACAATTTTCCATTGCTAGAAATACTGAGGCTTGGAAAAAACTTTGTCTTAAACATAAAAAAGCAAGCTAAGTTAGCTTGCCGATATTTCAAATTTTTACTTACAGCCTGATCTGTATATTATCAATCAGACGGGTTTTTCCTAAAAATGCTGCTGCCAATAGCACCAAATCTTGATCTTCATGACCTGGCTGCAACAAATTTTCTATATTACGAATTTCAAGGTAGTCAATATTAAACCCTAGCTTGGATAATTTTAATTTATATTCTTGTGTTAATTTAGAAAAATCTCTACGACCAGTTTGAATTTCGTCTACCAAGTCTTGCATTTTCACATACAAAGTAGGCGCTAACTTACGCTCTGCAACCCTTAAATACTCATTTCTTGAGCTCATTGCTAAACCACTATCTTCTCTAGTAGTTGCCACGCCAAATACTTTTAAATTCATTGATAAGTCGGTCACCATGGCCTTGATCACTTGTAACTGCTGGAAATCTTTTTCGCCAAAGAAGGCTAAGTTGGGTTGCACCATATTCAACAGTTTACACACTATGGTCGCCACGCCACGGAAATGTCCTGGGCGACTGGCACCACAAATCATGTAAGATAAACCTGGCACTTCAACAAACGTTTGTTGCTCTAACCCTCTAGCATAGATATCGCTAGCGTTAGGCACAAATAGCACATCAACGCCTAAACTTTCCAATAAACGGCTATCGTTTTGCAACGTTCTAGGGTACGCCTCTAAATCTTCATCAGGACCAAATTGCATAGGATTGACAAATATAGACACCACCACAATGTCAGCTTGTTTCTTAGCTTCACGGACAAGATTTAAATGACCTTGATGCAAATTTCCCATAGTAGGAACAAAAGCAATCACTTTGGCACTATTTTGCCAAGTCCGTCTTATTTCCCGTAGGTCTAAAATTTTATTGATAAGTTGCATAGTGATAAATTACTTTAATAATGCGTTGCTAGTGCTCACTGAAAAGATACAAATGAGCATTAATTGAAACTATGCTCATCTGAGGGGAAACTCTCATCTCGAACTTCTTTAATATACTGGCTCACAGCCTCGCGTATATTGTTAGTTTGCTGCAAATAGTTCTTTGAAAATTTAGGCATATAGTTTGCGCTAATGCCAAACATATCGTGCATCACAAGTATCTGACCATCTGTTTTCGACCCAGCACCAATACCAATAACTGGAATACTAAGACGTTGAGATATTTTGGCCGCTAAGTCTTTTGGAATACACTCCAGTACTAATAACTGTATACCTGCTTGTTCTAATTCTATGGCTTGTTCGAGAATATTTCCAGCTTGCAAGTCATCGCGGCCCTGCACTTTAAATCCGCCAAAAACATGCACCGACTGTGGTGTTAGGCCTAAATGCCCACACACTGGCACACTACGTTGGTTCAATCCTTTAATCGTGTCATGCAGCCAACTACCCCCTTCTACTTTGACCATGCTTGCTCCTGCGCGCATTAGCTCGGCAGCACTCAAGTAAGTTTGTTCAGGCGTCGAATAAGACATAAAAGGCATATCTGCCATAACAAAGGCTCTTTCAACACCCTTTTTTACAGATCGAGTATGATAGGCGATATCATCAAGGGTAACGCTTAATGTATCGTCATCACCTTTTAGCACCATGCCGAGTGAGTCGCCAATCAATAAAATGTCGATGCCTTGCTCGTCAAACAATTTAGCAAAACTCGCATCGTAAGCCGTTAAAGCAGTAATTTTAGTATTCTCTTGCTTCATTTTTAGCAAGGTTGAAGTCGTTACTTTTTTCATTAGATCTGCTCCAATTTTTGATGCCATCAAAAAATACTATATACTGCCCAAGTAGAGTACGAAGAGTAACGCACTATACAATTATTTTTCTGATTTTCTAGATCACCACTGAACAGGTCATTTTTTGTAAACCATTTTTTGGACACTTTATGACAAGGTCAGATAACTCTTCACCACAGGGTAATATCAAATCGGGAGCTATTTCAAACAATGGGTAAAGAACAAACTCTCTTTGTTTCATACCGCAGTGGGGAACCGTTAAATACTCGTTATCTATCTGTTGTTGACCGAACAACAGCATATCTAAGTCTAAGGTTCTAGGCCCCCACCTATCAGCTTTGCGTATCCGGCCTTGCTGACTTTCTATTAATTGAGTATGTTGCAACAAATTGTCTGGCGAAAGCGTGGTTTTGATAAGTGCAACTGCATTCACATAATCTGGTTGATCTTGCGGACCCATGGGTTGGCTTCGATACAAGCTTGAACACCTAATCAATTCTGACCCAGGTAACGCAGCTAAGCTCACACATGCTGCCCGTAGTTGCTTTTCAGGCAGCGCTAAATTACTACCCAAACCAATATAAACTTCAATCATACTTTTGGTTTAGGTTTCTTGCGGTTACGTCTTTGGCGTCTGGCAGGAGCACCTTCTTGAACACGCAGGGTTTCTAGCATAGTTTTACGCTGTTCTTCGTCTGCATCTTGAAAATCAGTCCACCATTCTGCCAGTTCAAATAAGTCGCCGCCTTCAATCTGGCCGCGCAACAATAAAAAGTCATATGCGGCTCTAAATTTTGGGTGTTCCAGCAATTGATAAGCTCTACGGCCATAACGCTTAGGTAAACGATTTTGAAGCTGCCAAATTTCCCGAATGGCCGAACTAAAGCGCTTAGGGATCATAATACGCTGAATTTGGCGATGCATAACGTCATTTAATGCAAGGTTAAAAGCATCAAAGTGATTTAAGCCACCTTCAACCATTAACTCCTGACAACGTTCTTCTAATGGATACCACATAAAGGCGGCAAATATAAATGCAGGAGTCACTCGTTGCCCAGTATTAATACGATTATCTGTGTTAGTAAGTACTTGCTCTACAAATCGATTTTCGCGACTTTCTACCTGTAATAATAAAGGTGCTAATTGTGGAAACAAAGATTCAAACAAATTAAACTCTGATAACAGTTTATAGGTTGCTAAACCTTGTCCAGATAATAATAATTTAAGGATTTCTTCGAATAATCTGGCCGCTGGAATATTTGCCATCAATGACGCCATACGTTTAATAGGCTCGGCGCTTTCCTCACTTATATTCATATCAAGCTTGACAGCAAATCTTACTGCTCTGAGCATTCTAACGGGATCTTCACGATAGCGAGTTTCGGGATCACCTATGAGTGTAATTTTTTTATCTTTAATCGCTTGCATGCCACCAGCGAAGTCACTAATCGAATAATCGGCGATATTGTAATACATGGCATTAATGGTGAAATCTCTGCGCTGTGCGTCTTCTTCAATACGACCAAACACGTTGTCACGCAGTAATTGACCGTGGTCGCTTTGTTTACTGACTTTAGACTCGCCCTCATCATTATTTTCATGATGGCCACGGAAAGTAGCCACTTCGATTATTTCACGGCCAAACACAATATGCGCTAACCTAAATCTTCGTCCAATCAATCGACAATTACGAAACAACCCTTTAATTTGTTCAGGTGTGGCATCAGTGGTGACGTCAAAATCTTTTGGCACTTTACCCAGTAAGACATCCCGAACACAGCCACCGACTAAATACGCTTGATAACCGCTGTTGTGAAGGCGATAAAGGACTTTTAGTGCATTTTCACTCATTGAATCACGGGAAACGGAATGTTCTGCACGTGGAATGACAGTCGCAACAAGCTTAGCCGGTTTGTCTATGGTTTTAGTGCGAAGAGCACTCCTGACTTTGTCAATTACGCGAGAAATAATATGCTGTGCTCCTTATATGTACCTGTTGTTCTATTATATACCGCCATTTTGAGCGGAAAAATTCGGCGCTAATCATATACTGTCTGCTTACCCAATTCTATTATCAATGCACTCTGTTTTAGCGGGTATGTTACTCAAGTCCCACTCTCCGATGGCCCAATTTAATATATTTTGCGCAGAATCTCGTGTCAGCTCTTTCGAAGGAGATAAACCAAGAAATGCCAGTGCGTTGATCAGGTTAGTACAAACATCATTATTGTTTATTTCAGAGGCATGATTTTGTTTGCTCAGTTTTTTACCGAATTCACTCACCACTACAGGGAAATGTAAGAACTTTGGAGCGGGGCAATCAAATCCTTTATACAAAGCAAGCTGAAATAATGTTGAATTTAGTAAGTCGGCTCCTCGTACCACTTCAGTTATACCTTGTTCAATATCATCAACCACAACAGCCAACTGATAGGCAAACAAATTATCTTTACGTTTAATGGCGAATTGCATAGGTACATCATGTTTGGGCAAATCAACTTGACCTAATAACTCATCATAAAACGGTTGCTGGACATGATAAGATCTGAATCTAATCGCATTATTTTCAAAGCCTAGTTTTTGATCCGCGCAAACACATAACTGGCCAAACTTTAGGATTGCTTGCTGGGCCCGAGAGCATTGACATTGATAGGTTAAACCTTGCTCAGTCAAGTACTGAATTTTTTCATTATATAAATCGCCTCTATTGCTTTGATAAACAACATGACTGTCCCAGAATAAATGGTGCGCTTCAAGACAACGCATAATCGACTCACTCGAGCCAGCGACTTCCCTAGGCGGATCAATATCTTCTATTCTGAGTAACCATTGTCCAGCTAGACTTTTTGCTTGTAAAAAACTGCCTAACGCAGTGACCAAAGAACCAAAATGCAGATCACCAGACGGGGATGGTGCAAAACGGCCAATATAACCAGGGCTGCGTGAAGCGATTTTCATATGAAGATGTTTGAATGCAGTGGCCATAGAACCAAAGTTATCATCCCAAGTAGCTGATTATGGATTCATCGCTACTTGGAATAAAAGGCATCATTAGCCTTGAAGTTGTTTTTCTTTAATTTCAGCCATGGTTTTGCAATCGATACACATGTCTGCTGTGGGCCTTGCTTCCAAGCGGCGCACGCCAATTTCAATACCACATTCATCACAAAAACCAAAATCGTCTTCATCGATGCGCTTGAGTGTTTTTTCAATCTTTTTAATTAATTTACGTTCTCTGTCTCGAGTGCGTAACTCAAGACTAAATTCTTCCTCTTGTGCTGCTCGGTCTACAGGATCAGGAAAATTAGCCGCCTCATCTTGCATATGGTGAACGGTACGGTCTACTTCTTGACGAAGTTGCTCGCGCCATGCTTTAAGTAATAAACAAAAATGCTCCATTTGCTTTTCGTTCATGTACTCTTCGCCTTTTTTCTCCTCGTAAGGAGTCAAGCCGGCTAGTGATAATAATCCAAGTGTTTTATTCGTTTTTGCTGTTGGCATATGCCAATTCTCCTAAACTACGGCAAGAGCTGTTTGTGTATAGGGTTATGTATATCAAAAACCCGTAACACAGGCAATTCAATGCTCTTAACATCTTCCGTTACAGTGAAAACAATTTTTGTAGCTGCCAATATGGAGGCCTTGTTGAAAAAATCAACGTCTATATTATGAAAAAAAACACAAAACCTGATTTATATAGATTTTTTCCGAATTTATCTCGCAACCGTAACATAAAATCTGGACTCCATTTAGCATAGCTCGTTTAAGCTCCTTAGCGTAATCAGGATCAATATACTTTGCTACTTGTACTGATTTGATGCCTGAATGTTGTACACAAAAAAATAATACGGCTCTTTTCCCTTGACTTGCAATAAGGCTCAGCTCTCGCAAATGTTTTTGCCCACGTAACGTTTTTGCATCAGGAAAATACCCCGCACTTCCCTCTTCAGTACTCTCATCTAAAGCATCGCCCTTTAATAAAGTGACAGATTTAACTTCAATATAACAATCAGCCTTTTCAGGATCAGTGAGTAAAAAATCAACTCGACTATTTTCCTCACCAAACTTTACTTCAGTCTGTAAGGTTTTATAACCAACCAACTCAGGTATTTTATTTTCTTGTATCGCTTCTTTGACCAATGCATTGGCTTTTTGAGCATTGACTCCAATCCAATGATGTTGATCAGTCAACACCACTTCCCATGTATATAATAACTTACGTTTTGGATTATTACTGGGCGATAACCATACCTGCCATCCCGGCTCTGCACAGCCGGTCATTGCGCCTGTATTAGGGCAATGTGCAATAACGATAGAGCCATCAGCCAACTGCACATCAGCTAAAAATCGCTTATAACGTTTGATCAATGTGCCTTGAATAAGAGGGGAAGAGAACTGCATAATAGCTACTTAAATTGATGTTGGGTTAGAAGTGTCGTGTTATTCTAACTACTTTTTTTTAGTTGGAGAAGTTATGTCTCGTTTATCTATTTTTATTACTAATCAAGCCGCAGCTGATTATTATTCAGCTGGCACTGTCTTATCAGTGAATGGCCAAACTGCTCAGATTCACTTGGTTGATCTTCAAAATGATTTAGACCTTATTAAAAAAGCGGCTCGAAATCTTGATAACTTAGGTATATTACAAGTTGAGTTGTCTGGAAGCTGGGAAGTTGAGCAGCAATGGGCGTTCGCTTCAAGCTTTACCACCACTAATAAACAGCACCATATCAAGTGGTGTGACGATACTAATATAAATGAGTTAACAAACCGTTATCGAGCCATGATTTTCACTCGAAATATCACTAATGCGACACCTGAAGATTTATCACCAGAAATACTTGCTAATACCTGCGAAGATTGGCTTACATCCATAGGTGAAAAGCACATAAGCAGTAAAAGGTGGGTAGGTGAAGAACTCAAAAATCAAGGCTGGATGGGTATTTATGATGTGGGTCGTGGTAGCACTCGTCCACCCGTATTAATTGAAATTGACTATAATCCAACAGGCAATGTTAACGCGCCTATTTCAGCATGCCTAGTGGGTAAAGGCATTACATTTGACAGCGGTGGATATAGCATTAAAAGCAGTGAGGGCATGCTGAGCATGAAATGTGATATGGGCGGTGCAGCAACCGTCACTGGTGCACTTGGCTTAGCTATTCTAAGAGGCTTAAATAAGAGAGTTAAGCTGTTTTTATGTTGTGCTGAAAACCTGATCAGTGGCCACGCTTACAAATTAGGTGATGTGATCACCTATAAAAATGGCACAACCGTAGAAGTAGTCAATACTGATGCGGAGGGCAGATTAGTTTTAGCTGATGGCTTAATGGCTGCCACTGAAACGGGCTCTAAACTGATTATAGATGCAGCCACACTGACAGGTGCAGCTATGGTAGCGTTAGGCGAAGAATACAACGCTTTCTTCTCGTTAGACAAAGCGCTTCAGCAAAGAGTTTTAAATTATTCAGTTCAAGAATTTGAACCCTCATGGTGTTTGCCTTTAGAAAAATGGCATCAGAACAAATTCCCTTCTGCCTTTGCTGATACTGCCAATAGCAAATCGCAAAAAGGAGGCGGTGGAGGTGGCGCATCCAACGCAGCAGGTTTCTTATCAAGGTTTGTTAATAAAGAAGGCACCGGCTGGTTACATATTGACTTAGCCGCGGCATACAACGCTAGTGGCAGCGTACATATGCCTGTAGGCGCCACAGCGCAAGGAATTAGAACAATAGCTCGAGCGTTATTAGAAGAGTAAAACAACATCGAGGGGGCGGCTATTATCACAACCGCCTTTTCGGTTTTAAGAGAGATTGCACCCCCCTAACGTTTAGCTAATACCTTATATTTTTGTACCACGCCTTTTGAAAAAATGAGCTAGCAGCAGGCAACGGAATTTTTCTTTCCTGTCTTGCAACGCTCACATCCTGAACACACAGAAATTCTGGCTATTTGCTCTACAGCCAACAGACTCATTGCGCAATTGTCTTATTCTTAATTCTATTAATCTCTAATGATATTACGATGAATCATCATCAAAGCGTAAATCTTGAGTTTTACTAATAACAACGACTATCGGCTGATATAAATACAACCCTGAAGATTATATTTGCGCTTTCTTGTTTCATTATCAAACTGTTGAAATTAAAACTAATTTTAGGGCATCAGGGTGAGATGTTATAAACTAAGTGAGAAGCAATATCATCTCAGAGACACCTATAGACATTTCGTCTATGGCCTTAGGAGCGGTATGGTCGGCCTAAACGACTATCCTGATACTTTCTAGCACCAAACGTAGCATATAAGTTAAAGGGCATTGAACGCCATATAAAAACCGATTGGTATGATTTAAGTCCAGATATTATTGGATGGGATAGGACATTATTATTTTTTAGGAACATTAAACACTATTTCCTTAGGAACAATAAACACTTTGCATTATTTTCGTGCTCTTTGTGTTCTTTGTGCTCAGTACATGATGCTTATTATGATTAACTTTTAACACATTTAGCTTGCATCATGCGGTGCCGGCTCGTACAAATATTAGTGAGAACTATTTTGAAAAAAAAACTAAATATATTCCAACAGGTTCGAGAACTAGAAGGGTGGTATGCCATCGCCTTTTCAGCCACACTTGTAGAACGAATGTTACCTAACTATGTACTTTTTTGTGAAGCCACCGAGTTTGCTGATCCTGCTCAATATCGCAATAGTCTAAATGCAATTTGGGAATGGTTAGCTGTACCTAAGGCAAAAATAAATTTTGCAGCTCAATTAGAAAAAGTTGAAGACGCAGTGCCTGATGCAGTGGACTTCAACAATTATGGTGTTTACCCAGCTATCGACATGGCGATGTCCCTATCAGCGACTATTTTACTCATCCAAGGAGAAGATCCTCAAGGAGCGGTTGTTGTAAGCAAATTATCTCAAGGTGGGGTAGAAGCGTTTATTGAAGCCAGTACTGAAGAGGACATCAGTGACTTAGATATTAAACAACACCCCTTGATGCAATGGGAAGTCGAAACTCAACAAGAATTATTAATATTTTTGTCAAGCTGTGCAAAAAATGCGGAAAGCTGTAAACAATTAAAACAATTAGCCACCGCAGAAGGTATGAGCAACATAGGTTTAGCCATTTAAATAACGTCAGTTGATGCGTTGATAGACTCTAGCCAAAATCTGCGCACTGCGTTTTTCTTTAATCATTTGCCAATTTTCAGAGACGGAATAAGTCATTCCCTGAGCTTCGCATTCGATATAAATAATACCATCTATTGCCAACAAGTTTTTTTCAACCAGACGTTTAATCGTCTGAGGCAGTAGGTTTTGATGAAAAGGTGGGTCTAAAAAAATCAGCTCATATGGCTGTTCCACGTTATCTAACGTATTTAACGTCTCTAATACATCTATCGTATTACCTTGAATGATTTTCGCCTGTTGTGAAGATAAACCTAATAATTGAATATTAGCGGCTAGGTTTTTTGCCACGCTTTTATCTAACTCAATAAAAGTGCAGCTTTTTGCATAACGTGACAATGCTTCAAAACCCAAACCACCACTGCCGGCAAATGCATCTAAACATCTTGCATCTGAGGTATATGCCATCAACCAGCTAAATACCATTTCCTTATTTTTATCAGTCGTCGGACGTAAGCCCTGAACATCGAGGACCGGTAATTTTCGTCCACGAAAACGCCCGCTGATGATCCGCACAACGCCACTAGGTTTTGAGCCAGCTATTACACTAGTCTTTGATGAACGTTTTTCGTCTCGCTTCATTTGGTATAGAAATGCTATTATTGTGAACTCATTTAAATAGTTTACCCAATTACCTAGGATTTCTCACCGGTATGTCAAAGTTTTTCAAATGGCTGAAAAAAGATAAACAACAAGAAGAGCCTTCTGTTGTTGTCCAAGTTCCTCTTCAAACGTCAAGTGAACAGGTAAATTCAGAGCCAAAAATAATAGAGAATGACAATTCCACTACTTCCCCCCTTTCTAACTCTAACGTGTCTGTTACCAAACACAATGACATTACTCAACCACAGCAAACTGAAATAGCTAGCAGCTTTGAGTCTACTACTCAGATTCCAAAAACATCAGAGATAGCACCAACCAAAATAGAAAACAATCATTCTACTAATGAAACTATTTTGGAAACTATTCCAGAAACTATTCCAGAAACTATTCCAGAAAACACGTTGGAAAATTTAATAGAAAAGGGCAAAGAAGTTGTTGAGTCAAAATCAGGTTTTGAGACAATTATCTCTCAAGCTGTGATTAAAAATGACCCCGCATTAGAAAATAATACTTTTGTAAACAATGAAAAAAAATTAGGCACTCTAGATAAACCATCCATCAAACAACAAGATGTGGGGAATGTGGGGAATGTGGGATTTTTTAGTAAGTTAAAACGTGGACTGTCTCGAACCAAAGAAAATATCGGTAGTGGCATCGTTAGCTTGTTTCGTGGCAAGGCCATTGATGATGAATTATTTGAAGAGTTAGAGACACAGTTATTAGTGGCAGATGTGGGAATGGATACCACAGCCAAAATCATTCAGCAGTTGACTGAAAGTTCAGACCGTAAACAATTAAAAGACGGCGACGCTTTATATCAGTTATTAAAACAACAAATGGCTGATATATTGGAGAAAGTGGAATCTCCCTTGACACTCAAAACTGAGTCTGGACCATTTGTTATTTTAATGGTCGGCGTGAATGGCGTAGGCAAAACCACCACGATTGGCAAAATGGCTAAACAATTCCAGCAACAAGGTAAGAAGGTGATGTTGGCAGCAGGCGATACTTTCAGAGCCGCGGCTGTCGAACAACTTCAAGTCTGGGGCGAACGCAATAATATACCCGTGGTAGCGCAACAAACAGGTTCAGATAGTGCATCAGTTATTTTTGATGCATTTCAATCAGCCAAAGCAAAAAATATCGATGTGTTGATCGCGGATACCGCTGGTCGCTTGCAAAACAAAGAATATTTAATGGAAGAACTAAAGAAAGTGGTGCGTGTAATTAAAAAAATTGCACCTGAAGCCCCACACGAAATTATGCTGACCTTAGACGCGGCTACTGGACAAAATGCGGTAAGCCAAACCAAATTATTTAATGAAGCAGTAGGCTTAACTGGTATAAGCTTGACAAAATTGGACGGTACCGCAAAAGGCGGGGTGATTTTTGCTATTGCCGACCAATTTAATATTCCTATTCGATATGTCGGCATAGGCGAAGGCATTGATGATTTGAGACCTTTTAATAGCCAAGATTTTGTAAATGCGTTATTTTCAGAGCCTGACCGTCAGCAATAACAAACAAATTAAGCCACTTTATGATCAAGTTTGAACAAGTCAGTAAAACCTATCCCGGCGGACAGCAAGCCTTAAGAAAGGTTGATTTTCATATTGAGCCAGGAGAAATGGCTTTTTTAACTGGGCATTCAGGCGCCGGTAAAAGCACCTTGCTTAAACTGATATCCATTATGGAACGACCTACTGTAGGTAAAGTGTTAATCAATGGACATGATTTAAGTAATATTCAGCGAAAACAAATTGCTTATATACGCCGAGATATTGGGATGATCTTTCAAAGCCACCAATTGTTGATGGATAAAAGTGTATTTGACAACGTAGCGCTACCGTTAATTATTGAAGGTTATTCTCATAAAGAAACCGCAAAACGGGTGCACGCTGCATTAGAAATGGTGGGTCTAAGAGATAAGGTCAAAAACCTGCCCGCTATGTTGTCAGGTGGCGAACAGCAGAGAGTAGGTATTGCCCGAGCCGTAGTAAATAAACCACCACTATTGCTAGCAGATGAGCCAACAGGTAATTTAGATCCCAAATTATCGATGGAAATTATTCGTTTATTTGAAGATTTTAACCAAGCGGGTGTATCCGTATTTATCGCTACCCACGACCTTGGACTGATTGCACGTATGAAATATAGAACACTTACACTCAAACAAGGTCAGATGATAACTGATGGTCTAGCTGACGAAGTTCAAAGTGATGATCTCTATGTTTAACTTAACGCTTAATTCAACATTTAACTTAGTGTTTAAAGCAGCTCTAGCCCACTCATTGTGCAGGTTAAATAAATGAGTATCTTGTTCAAAGGTCGAGTGCAAGGCGCACAAATTTCTCAAATATCTGCCTATCAACGTTTTTTGATGTTTTTTGTCAGTCATTTCAGACAGGCACTAGGTAGTTTAGGTGAACTATGGCGCTCAAAAGCGGCCTCACTTATGACAATAGGGGTACTAGGATTAAGTATCACCTTACCCAGCACACTCTTCGTCATGGTAAAAAATGCCGAAAACGTCAGTTCTGGTTGGGAGCAGGCATCTCAAATCTCTTTATTTTTGAAAGAAAAAGTGAGCCAAGGAGACATTGAGCAACTCCTAAAACGTATTCAGCTTTGGCCAGAAATTGATTCGATAAACTATATTTCAGCAGACCAAGCACTTGATGAGTTTAAGCAACTATCAGGTTTTGGTGATGCTATTGCTTACTTAGACCAAAACCCATTGCCTAATGTGTTATTAGTCACACCCACCAGCCGCCATGGCGGTCCTGTTGCCGCTCGATTACTGTTAGATAAACTTAAAAACGAAAGAGAAGTTGATGTGGGTAAGCTAGATATTGAATGGCTTGAGCGTTTACATGCTTTGCTTAATGTCGTCAAAGACTTGGTCACAGTTATTGCTCTTTTGCTGTTTCTAGCCGTTGTGCTTATTATTGGTAATACCATTAGGCTCAACATTCTTAGTAAAAAAGACGAAATTTTAGTGATGAAACTTGTTGGTGCTACAGATGCTTTTATCCAACGCCCCTTTATGTACACAGGTTTTTGGTATGGGTTTTTAGGTGGTTTGCTCGCATGGATTGCGGTGATATTACTTTTATGGTGGATGAGCAGCAGTGTCAGTGCGGTAAGCGAGTTATATCAAAAGAGTTTCAACTTAACCGGTGCTGACCTCTCTACGTTCTTGTGGATGTTGGGCCTGTCGGTTTTTCTAGGTCTGACTGGCTCATTGTTATCGGTCAAACGACATGTACGGGAAATTGAGCCTAAATAGTCTGAGCGTTCTCTTGGTTCAATAACCCAACACTTAAGTCAAAGCTTAACTGTTTAGATACTCTGATTTAGTGCGACTAAAAAAGAGTAAATTAGAAGTCCATGGGCCAACCACTAAGCTGTA
The DNA here is from genome assembly GCA_051276225.1 of Flavobacteriales bacterium. Taxonomy (GTDB): domain Bacteria; phylum Pseudomonadota; class Gammaproteobacteria; order Enterobacterales; family Alteromonadaceae; genus Paraglaciecola. Next base: position 8,909 of record JBNMPD010000018.1, on the reverse strand, counting down.
TTTGGCGATTTTATACTAGCCAAGTATTGTGAGATAACCACATTTATTCATAAGCAGATTGGCAATCTTGTGCCATAAAATATTGTACATTTTTGATATCCCCATCTGTTTTGGCTGGCTTTATTTTCAAAGCGCAGGCCAACATGCTATATATTTCTATGTTATCGAAAGGTGTAGCCGTCAGTTTCTTATTAAATGCTGGGCCACTCGCAATGAAGGTGGCATGCATTAACGGGTCTTGATTATCATAACCATGAGTGGCAACAGATCGGCCTAATTTAGCCATCGATTGCGGCTCACGCTTGTCTCGACTGGCATAAATACTCCAACCAGGATCAGCTAACAACATTAGGTCAGGTCCCCTTTGTGGGTGGTCAAAATGATAATTAGTAGGAAAGTTACCACGGCGTAATACGCGCATTTTGGGATGAGCCTTATATAATTTTGTATAGGCTGCATCAACCAATTCAGTTGCTGCGTACAGATTTAAGAATGGAGCGTGTACTGAGTTTTTCTCACCTGACCAATCAGGAACAATAAAATCCAATAAATCTAACCACGGATCAAGATTGATCACATGTTGGTCAGATAAATTGACCATTCCATGATCAGCTACCACCACTATATTTGTTTGCTGTTCAAGTCCTAACTGGTTGAGTCCCAACAGCAAATCGCCGATGTGCTGATCAACCTTGACCACGGCTTCTCGCTCTTGCGCTGAACCCACGCCAAAATCGTGTGCTGCAGTGTCAACAGCTGAAAAATATAAGGTGATTAGCCTTGGGCGCTCTTCCTCAGGAAGGGCAAGCCATCCTAACACCTCTTCAATGCGTTCTGCGTAGTCTTTATCTTGTTGATATGGTTTCCAAAATGATGGTCGAACACCATCAATTGCAACTTCTGAACCTACCCAAAAATACGTCGCCGCTTTGACACCTTGTTTTTCAGCTGTTATCCAAATAGGTTCGCCACCCCACCACTTAGGATCGCTAACGTCTGTTTGACGATTAAATTTACGACCTATTTCTCGGTCATAAGGGTAATTAGAAACAAAGCCATGATTTTTTGGATGCAAACCCGTTGCTAAAGAATAAAAATTCACAAAAGTTTTAGTCGGCATGGCTGGGATCATATTGGCCCTTACGCCAGCGTCTGCTAATGATTGTAAATTGGGCGCAGGCATTCGTTCCAATGTATCTGCTCGAAGCCCATCAATGCCAATCATAATGACAATAGGCTCTTTATTAATTTCTTTATGAACTTCTTTATTAGTTTCTTTATTGACTGCTTCACTAGGCTTTGCAAAAGCAGTGCTTAAACAAACCAACAAAAAAAGTATTAACCAACACTTAAAATAAATATTGAACATCTATATAGAACCTTATTCAGTGGTGTAAAAGGTGTGATGGGATGTGTTTGATGGCAAGGAAAAGGCGGATGCAAAAATTACATCCGCTTAACAGTGAGTCTATTATTGCAGAGGTAAACCTGAACCGTTGCCATCGATAGGATCGATTTCATCAGTTTGGGTGGAGACTGCCCCAGCTTTTTCAACTTCTATTCCATCGACGCGTTGCAAGCCTCTTGGTAACTTGTTTCCTCGTCTGCCACGGTCTCCTTGATAGTGAGCAAGGTCAGCTGCTGTTAACGTCATTCCTCGTTTACCTGCAAGAATTTTAACGTTAGCGCCTTGCGGTACTACGGCTAATACTCTGACATATTCTTCTCTGGATTGTACTTTTGCAGATGGAATACTCAGCAACTTATTACCTTTACCTTTACCTAAACTTGGTAAATCTCGTAACGGAAACATTAACATTCTACCTTCGCTCGAAATAGCGAGGCACCAATCAGTTTTAAGATCAGATACAAGCTGTGGGCTAATAATTTTAGCGGCTGTAGATAGCGACAAATAGGCTTTTCCAGCTTTGTTTTTGCTCACCATGTCACTAAATTTACCAACAAACCCGTAACCAGCGTCAGATGCCATTAGATATTGCTGCTCATCACCGCCCATCAGCAAATGTTCAACATTTTCGCCGCTAACAATATTAAATCGCCCCGTCAATGGTTCACCTTGGCTTCGAGCTGAAGGCAAACCATGAGCATCACAGGAAAATGTCCTGCCTGAGGAATCTATAAATACAACTTGCTGATTACTTCGTCCTTTAGCATTAGCCTGATAGCTGTCACCAGCTTTATAACTCAATCCCTGCACATCCACATCATGACCTTTAGCACAGCGTGCCCAGCCTTTCTCAGAGAGCACTACTGTGACAGATTCTGAGGGAATTAATTCTTTTTCAGTTAACGCTTTCGACTCACCTCGCGCAACAATTGGCGAACGCCTATCATCACCGTATATCTGTGCGGCCTCTAATAATTCTTTTTTGATCAGGGTTTTTAAACGTTTATCAGAACCTAGCAATAACTGCAGCGCATCTCGCTCTTTAGCAAGTTCTTCTTGTTCACCTTGAATTTTTACTTCTTCTAATTTAGCAAGGTGACGTAATTTTAAATCAAGTATGGCTTCAGCTTGAATATCTGACAAACTGAACTGATCCATTAATTGCTGTTTAGGTTTTTCTTCGAAACGAATAATACGAATAACTTCGTCAATATTCAAAAAGGCAATCATCAAAGCTTCAAGAATATGCAGTCTAGCGAGTACTTTATCTAATCTAAACTGTAACCTACGCACCACTGTGCTTTTTCTGAAGCTCAACCACTCAGTTAATATCATTCGTAAATCTTTGACTTGCGGTCGGCCATCCAAGCCAATCATGTTGATATTAACTCTATAACTTTTTTCTAAGTCTGTGGTAGCAAACAAATGCTGCATCAATTGTTCTACATCAACACGATTTGATCGAGGCGTAATCAGTAAGCGGGTTGGATTTTCGTGATCTGACTCGTCCCGCAAATCACTAACCATAGGTAACTTTTTAGCCTGCATTTGTGCAGCAATTTGTTCAAGAATTTTGCCACCGGATGCTTGATGAGGTAGCGCGGTAATAATAATGTCGCCGTGCTCCTCTGAATACACGGCTCGCATTCTGATTGAACCACGGCCAGTTTCGTAAATTTTAGTAATATCAGATTTTGCTGTGATGATTTCTGCATCTGTAGGGTAATCAGGCCCTTGTACAAATTCTAATAATTCGTGCAACTCAGCTTTACTGTTATCTAATAAATAAGCACAAGCGTTGGCGACTTCACGTACATTATGTGGTGGAATATCAGTTGCCATACCCACTGCAATTCCAGTGATGCCATTTAACAATATGTGCGGTAGACGGGCGGGCAGTACCTTGGGCTCGTCTAACGTACCATCAAAATTGGGCTGCCAATCAACGGTGCCTTGACCTAACTCAGTGAGAAGAACCTCACTAAATTTAGACAAACGGGACTCGGTATAACGCATCGCGGCAAAAGATTTAGGATCATCTGGCGCGCCCCAATTACCTTGTCCATCGACCAGCGGATAACGATAAGAAAACGGCTGTGCCATCAAAACCATCGCTTCATAACAGGCTGAGTCACCATGCGGGTGAAATTTACCTAATACATCGCCAACGGTTCGTGCTGATTTTTTATATTTGGCTGCGTTATTCAAACCCAATTCAGACATGGCATATACAATACGTCTTTGTACAGGCTTTAAACCATCGCCGATATGCGGTAATGCTCTATCCATAATGACGTACATTGAATAGTTTAGGTAGGATTCTTCAGTGAATCGACGCATCGTTAACTGCTCGATGCCATCTTTATTGATAATAGTTTCTTGACTCATGTTTGCTTGCTTTTACCGCTTGTTCTTGTTTTAAATTTAGGTAGAAAGTAACTGATACCCAAGACCGCATTACTGTTCCGAATAGACTACCCTATAAATGGTACTGATTACATCACCTAAATTTATCTTTAGCCATGCAACTTCTCATCAAAATAAAGCTAAGGTTTGCCATTAGTATTAGTGTGATGGTTTAATGATGTTATCTAACCCAGTTACCGACATAATTTGATGTTTTTTCGCGTTTGTAGATTTTTATTGCTAACTACTTTGTTGCTTCCTCTTTTGGCAATCGCGCAGGGGGATGTTCAGTTAATTACCACCAATGAAGCGATCAGATTATCTCCTCAATTAAAGGTATTTCGAGAGACAGATAATCCATTAGGATTATTCGACGTTAAACAAAGACTAAATGAGTTTTTGTGGCGAAGCAGTAACAACCCAAACTATGGTCTCTTCGACAAAGGAATATGGTTGCATACTACTATTAGCAACGTTACCGAGAACAAAAAGTGGGTCATCGATGTTGCATTTACGCAAATAGAAAAAGTAGACATATACGTAACACTCGGTGATGAGGTTCTGGGCCATACTAGTCATGGTAAAATTCGTCTGAAACCTAAATATCGTTTACCCACATTAAAAGTAGAGCTGCCTTATGCAGAAACCGTCGACTTATTTGTGCGTATTGAGAGTGACCGGTCTTCATTAGTAGCGCCAGTTGATATTCAAACCTATGACCACCACCAAAGAATTAATTTTTATGACAACCTTATATGGGGACTATTTTATGGTGGACTTCTGATGTTGGCCATCTACAACATTGTTCTTTATATAGGATTAAGAGAAAATAGTTTGTTGACATATGTGGGGTTTATTTTTTCCGTTCTGCTGTGGCAGTTTGTTTGGGGTGGTCATTTGCACTTATTGATGCCCAGCTCAATTACCATGTGGGTCAGTGCTCATACAGATTTGATCTATGTAATCTTTAGCATTTCTTCTGGATTATTTACTATATCTTTTTTAGAAATGGATAAATCAGCGCCTAATTCTTTAGTTTATATTAAAATTTGCATTGGCCTATTAGCCACTTTGGGTCTGTTTTCAATTTTCAACATACTACCGCCAATTTGGCAAAGTAGTTTGGTTTATTTAGCCAGTGTGATGGCTATTATTTGTTATGCTTATGCTGGTTTTGAGAGTTATGGCAATCAGTTTTATGCCGCTCGATACTTTATTTTTGCATGGGGTATTTTGGCTGTTTTTGTACTTATCGGTTTGCTGAGTCTGATATCTATTCTACCTTCAAATTTCTTTACTACTTATTGCTTTCAACTTGGCGTTTTCATCGAGGCAGGTTTATTTTCACTGGCTATAATGGATAAAAGTCGCCACCAGTTAGAACAAGAAGTAGAACAAACGACAGAAGATTTAATAAATAATATTGAACTTGTTGAAGAACAAAACGTTCGTTTAGATATTGCTCGCAAAGACGCTATTACGGCAAGTAACTTCAAATCACAGTTTTTAGCCAACATGAGCCATGAAATACGCACTCCCTTAAATGCCATCTTAGGCTTCAGTAAAGAATTACATTCAGACTCATTACCGCCAGAAAAAAAAGAACAGGTCAGTATTATCAATGCTGCCGCAGATAATTTACTGAGTATTGTGAATGATGTATTGGATTTTTCTAAAATCGAAGCCGGTAAATTAAAAATCAACAACCATCCTTTTTCACCAAATGATATGTTGGAAGATCTGGTCAGTATCATGGCCAAGTCAGCTCATCTGAAAAGTTTAGAGTTTATCTACGACTTAGAACCTTTACCAGAAAAGCTGATTGGTGATAGTTATCGTATTAAACAGGTTTTAAACAACCTCTTAGGTAATGCGCTTAAGTTTACTGATCATGGATTTGTCAGTCTTTCAGTCTCTGGAAAAGAGCGGGATCATGGCATTTACGAACTGGTACTTAAAATTGAAGATTCTGGAATTGGCATAAGCCGCGAAGACCAAAGAAAGCTGTTTGCTGCTTTTTCACAGGTCGACGACGCTTTGAGTCGTTCTTACCAGGGCACAGGGTTGGGTCTGGTAATCTGTCAAGAACTAGTCAAATTAATGCGCGGCGAACTCACTCTTCAAAGCACACCACAGTCTGGCAGTATCTTTACCGTGACAATCAGATCCAATCTGCTGAATACTAACCTTTCACTTAGTCCAGACAGCGAATGGTTAGATAAAAAAATCATTTATTTTGACCCTTTTCCGCAGGCTCGCTATTGTGGTGTAAAGATGCTGGCTTACCTAGGCGCAAACGTGACGGGAGTTGAATCATTAGCCTACCTGAGAGAATTAAAGCAGCATTATGATTTAGTGTTTATATGTGTGCCTAACAACAAAGAAAGTATCCTACCTAATATTTTAGAAGCTACACGGCACCTAGACACAGATAATGCTGTATTGTTGTATTCTGGTATTGAGTCTTTATCAAATCGTAGCGACCTGTCGCAGTATTTTTCACATCAAATGCGTCTGCCATTAACGTTGGGCAAATTGAACAATTTGTTGCGAGCACCAGAAGCGAGTCCGACTGATAAATTACAACAACGTTTAGCTTCATTACCCAGTGCTAAAGTACTAGCTGTGGATGATATGGAGATAAATTTACGCTTACTCACTACTTGGTTGAAAAAGACTAATTTGCAACTTACCTTGGCATTTAGTGGGGCAGATGCCGTTGCACAATGTAAAGAGCATGAATTTGATTTGATCCTCATGGACGTACAAATGCCAAATATGGACGGATTAGCAGCTACTAAACAGATTCGTCAAACAGACTTAAATTTAGGCACACCTATCATTGCGGTCACTGCCCACGCCTTCAAAGAAGAACAAGACAGATTACTCGCTTCTGGAATGGATGATTATTTACCTAAGCCGATCAATTTATCGGACTTAATAGACTTGATTAAACGTTGGTGTCAGATACCGGTCCGTATTAACGAACAACAACCTAGTTTTGACTGGTCACTCGCACTTAAGCGTGCCTATCAAAACGAAGATGCAGCTAAAGATATTTTGCAACAATTTGTGCAACAGTTACCGCAGCTAGTAGAGTCCATAGAAAAAGCAAATCAAAGCGAAGATTACGAAGAGATGCAAGCAAAAGTGCATCAATTGCATGGCGCATGCTGTTACACAGGTGTACCAGCGTTATTGGCACTGTGCAATGATATGGAAAGTGCATTAAAACGTAAACAAATTGAGTTGGCAAAATTGAAGGTTAGTGGATTAAAAAGTGAATCTCTGCACATAATATCGGTCGTAGAACAAGCGAACATTATTTAACCCCATCATCTGAACTTGAATCCGTTAATACTCGTTGCTGACACTGTCGCATTAATTCGACAAATTTCTGCTCTGGGCGGTCTAACTCAGAGCCAGCAACAAAAATATCATATCCCAAACGTGTTCTTAACTTGGTCATACGATTGGCAAACATAGCTTGAATACCTTTGTACTGCGTTCCATTGCTGTCTTTAAAATAATCGTTCTCCAACATGTCATCACTATGACAACCTCCACTGGCACATTCTTCCGATGCAGGCATATCGTAAAATAGTAAAGGACGCTGTTCCATTAAAATATTGGTCATTAATCGTGGCGAAATACCTTTCAAAAAGGCCGAGTAGTCTTTAATTTTTATGGCGACCATATCCAGTGATTTGTGCTCTAATCCATGGGTCACTTTGGGTACATCAACGCGCTGAATATTGTTCCAATCAAGCTGCCATTGACCATGTCGATGCTTGTAAACAATCAATGTTTTAGAAAGAAGAAAGCTAAACTGTGGCTCTCTGTATTTGACCCAAGCAATCAACAATGCCACTAATGATGCACTGCTCAAAAATATTCCAATCAAGTACATTGTCTTAGGTAACATCGTGAATGCGATACTGGCTAAACACAAGCCTACTAGGCCAATCAATAAGCTGACTATCACATTCCGTTTGGCTTGCCTTTTAATTTCAATAATGTCTTGCATAGTGTCTACTTTTATCCCCAAAACCAAAGGTAAATGACACAACTGAATATCGCCCAAATCAACAGAGCTCTTATCCGCTTGCACCTGACACAATCAGTATGCCACCAGCTAGCCTGATATTTTTCCACCGTTTTCATTCCACCCTTTACAACTATTTATGAGTTTGATCCTACCTTGCAAATGAGATATCAAGCAACAAGGTTGTGCTTATTTATCTCACAATACATGTTGCTAACACTTCTTATAAAAAAGCACCCTCAAAAAGTTCTTACTCGGTTTTAATGACACAAAGGCACAAAACTACTCGCACAGATTTACCCGCTAGATGGCTTGTACTGGTCTATGTAATCTCGATACCACTAAAGGCGTGAATACCAAAGATAAAATAACTGAAAAACCTACACCTCCAGCCAAAACAACGGCTAATGGTGGCCAAAAAGTACCATCACTAAACAATAATATAGGTATAAATCCACCTACTGTTGTGAAGGTTGTTGACAGAATATGCCGACTACACCCCATGGTTTCTTCAACAATTTGTCCAATATCACCTGCTCTTGCTTGTGGATTGGCATTTATGGCGGCAATAACCACAATTGAGCCATTGATAGCCACACCGATCAGCCCAGCACATCCCAGCAAAGGGTTAAACCCAATAGGTAGACCAGAAATCCAGAGACTTAACATGCCTAAGCCAACGGACAAAACTGCCACAGACCCAATCACCAAAGCTAATCGCAGACTGCGAAATGATAGTATTAAAGTAGTGATCATTAATACTAATAAAACAGGTGCGTAAGTGGCTAGTTGGCCGAGCGCCTCCTGTTGTTCGTCAGCATCGCCTGCCATTTTAAAACGATAGCCTTTTGGCATAACAAAATTCATATTATCTAAGCTTTTTAAAACTTGCTTACCCACATCTATTGCTGTGGCGCCTGGCAGTAAAAATGCCTCGACGTTATTCACTCGTTCACCGTTTTGTCGGGTAATGCCTGCCACTGTGGGTTTGAGTGAAAAATCACCTAAGGCAGATACTGGCATCCACACACCTTGACTGATCAGTTTTTC
>JBNMPD010000017.1:0-27880 GCA_051276225.1 Flavobacteriales bacterium | reverse complement strand
ATCAATAAGGCTAAGAAAGTGACGATCAAAACAAAATGAGAAAGTTGACTGTTTGCTTCTATGGTTGACCATGCAACACATAAACTGGCTAGGCCTCCAATACCATTTAACAAAGACACCAATTCAGGCATCGCGGTCATGGCTATTAGGCGTGCAGCAAATATCCCTACTATGCTGCCTGCGATCATAGCAATGGCGATGAGTTCAAAGTTAACAATTTGGTTATCAAACAAGGTCACAACTATTGCTAATAACATCGCGATAGAAGATAAAGCATTACCCTTACGCGCTGAGGATGGGTGCCCTAATAGTTTTAAGCCTAAAATAAATAAGGCGGCAGCAAGGACATATGTGAAGTTAATCACTAAATCTGTAATTGAAGTTACGTCGGTTGAAATTACATCTATCATTTGAGCACCTACTGCTTTTTCTTAAACATCGCAAGCATGCGATCTGTGACTAAATAACCACCTACAACGTTTATAGTGGCTAAAAACACTGCAAACGCACCAATATAAGCAGCATATTCTCCCATACCTTCACTACCAGCTAATGCAAGTGCGCCCACAACAGTGATGCCTGAAATTGCATTTGCTCCAGACATCAGAGGTGTATGTAAGGTTGCCGGTACTTTTTGTATAAGTTCAAAACCTACAAAAACCGATAGTATTAAGATAAAAAGTAAATAAACACCGTCCATTATGTTTTTTCTCCTGAATTATTCTGGTCTGGATTGGAAGCATAGAAAGTCTTAATCATGCTGTTTGTTACCAGCCCTTGGTGAGTAATAATGCAGCCAGACTGCACCTCGTCTTCCACATCAACAACAAATTTATTGTCTTCGCTCGACCAAAATTCACTGATTAAACTATGCACGTTGTTGGCATACATTTGTGTGGCATGTTTGGCGACACCATTAGCCCAGTTACCTGTTCCGATGATGCTCACACCTGATTGCATGACAATTTCAGATGCTACCGAACCTTGCACATTACCGCCACTTTCAGAAGCCATATCAACAATTACGCTACCTGGTTTCATTGTGGCAACTGTTTCGGCATCAATCAACATAGGGGGTTTGCGTCCAAATAACTGCGCAGTCGTGATCACAATGTCAGAGTCTGCAATACACTTTGCTTGCTCACGTTGCTGGATTTGTATTTGTTCTGGGGTGAGAGCCTGTGCATAACCTTGACCTGTTTCGCCTGTCTGGCCAAGATCAATATCTAAAAATTTAGCGCCCAACGATTGTACTTGCTCTGCCACCACACTACGGGTATCAAAAGCGGTAACACTTGCGCCTAATCGCTTGGCAGTAGCAATAGCTTGGAGGCCCGCCACACCTGCGCCTATAACAAAAACCTTGGTGGGTTTTAAGGTGCCGGCTGGGGTCATCATCATAGGCAATACACCATCAAGCTGATTCGCAGCTTGCATGACCATCACATAACCAGCCAAACTAGCTTGCGAGCTAAGGGCATCCATTTTTTGACAGCGACTAATACGTGGGATCATTTCCATGCTAATGCTAGTGATCTTCTTTTCACATAAACTGGTGACGAACTGCTGTTCGTTAAACGGGTCTAAGTAGCTCACGGTGATAGCGTTGGGTTTTAAATGAATTAAGTCATCTGCACTTAATTTGTGCAAACTTGGCACAATGTCAGCACCGGCCAAAAGCTCAGTTCGACTTGCCACAACTTCTGCCCCAGCGGTTACATACTCGTCATCGCTCACATGCAAGTGTCTACCGATACCAGATTGTACATGTACTGCAGCACCTAATAATTTATATGCCTTAACGTTGACTGGTAATACAGCACAACGTTTTTCCTGGAGCCTCAGCTCAGCAGGGAACCCGAGTATTGTCATAATAATCTCTGAAGTTTATATCGTTTTATAAATATGACTTATTTAATTATGGAATGTAAATTCATATTACTTATATTGAATATGAAATTGGATGAGGTGTTTGTGAACAAATAAATAAAAGATACGTATCATGGCCTATATCTTTTCAATTTTACTGATAATATTGAATTTATTTTTTAAGGCATATTGTGAAATCCACATACACACAAAATTCTCGCGCTGGTTTCATACGCAGACTAGCCGCCATGGTTTACGACATATTAGTCGCCGTTGCCGTAGGCATGTGCGCAGCAATGGTAATGTTACTAACCATGTTATTACTGGTAGAAAATAATGTACTGGATAATCAAGGTTATGAGCATTTTAGTGACCTAATACAGCAATCTTTTAGTTATCAACTAACCTTACAAGTGTGGGTAGCATTGTGGGTATTGGGATTTTTTCTATGGTTTTGGCGTAATGGCGGTCAAACTATAGGCATGAGAGCTTGGCGTCTGCGTTTGTTTAGTACTAATGATCAACCTTTTGGCTATAGACGTGCCTTTTTGCGTCTGGTTTTTTCATTTGGAGGATTAGGCACGTTATTGGTGTTATTCGACTATAAATCTAAACAATCGTTGCAAGATAGGATAGCCAGTACTGAAATCCTCATGTTAAGTAAAGAAGACAACCATCACGAGGCGTGGAAGGGGCTTCAAGATTAGTTCCTTATTACTACTGCCCATGCTCCTATCCTTATCCTTAACTTTTTCGCTGTAATAAAAACATAGAAAAAACGGCAAAAACTAAACTCGGTAAAGCGGCCCCAAAAAACGGTGGAAGTTGGTAAACTAAACTAAAGGCGCCAAAAACTTCGTTGCTCACAAAAAAACCAAAACCGGTTAACACACCTAATATCACCCGCGCGCCCATAGTGACGTTGCGCAGCGGGCCAAAAATAAATGACAATGCCATTAATAACATCACACCTACAGACAAAGGTTGCAGCACTTTTCGCCAAAGGGCTAACTCGTAACGACTAGGATCTAGGCTATTATTATTACGATAGTTAACGTACTCGACTAACCCACGGATCGACAGAGCTTCGGGTTTGACTGTTACCACTCCTAGTTTGTCTGGTGTGAGTGTTGACTGCCACACACCTTTATCAACCTGTTCGTAACGGATCCTTCGCTCGCCAACAAATGTGTATTTGACTTGCTCTAATTGCCAACCATTTTCACTATAATTCGCTTGTAAAGCACTGGTGATTTGTTTTAACACCAAATTCTCATCAAACTCATACACGTTAACTTTGCGTAAGGTTTTGGTATCGACTACTTCACCGATGCTAACAAAGTTATTACCGTCTTTTGCCCACGTTATTTTGTCTGAAGCAAATAAACTACCGCCTGAAATTGCTTGAGTACGAATTTCTTTGGCTTTTGTTTCGGTGACGGGGGCAACCCATTCACCTATCGACATGACAAATAACACCATCAACAAAGCTGACTTCATGGCAGAAGTGATAATATTCCAACGGCTTTGACCCGCGGCCTGCATCACTACTAATTCGCTGTTACTCGCTAAAATACCCATACCTATCAAGCCACCAATCAAGGTAGCCATAGGAAAAAATTGCTCTAGCTCCCTAGGTAAGCTAAGCAAGACATAGATTGCGGCGACCGTCATATCATAACTGCCACGCCCTACCTGTTTCATTTGTTCTATAAATTTAATTAAGGCACTTAAGCCAACTAATACACTTAAACTCAATACAGTTGTCGCCAGCAATGTCTTAGCAATATATATATCTAATATTTTAAACACCGGCATCACCCTTTAATTGAGCGCGCAGCTTGACGCCAAAAGGCCTACCTCTGAGTAATAATATGATACCGATGCATAATAACACTGCATGCACCCACCATAACCCTAGTTGTGGGGGTATGCTGCCATCTTCTAGGGCTTTTCGGCCCGCCATTAGTAGCAAAAAATAGCCAAGATATAGCATCAATGCAGGAAACATTTTTCCAAAGCGACCCTGCCTGGGATCAGCAGTACTGAGGGGCACCGCAATCAGCACTAAAAATGGCAGTGATAAAGGAATAGCGATACGCCAATGAAGTTCTGCCAGAGCATCGACTGATGGGTCAGCTATCAGATCTGCGGTTGGATATGCGCTTAGTTTTCTTCGCTTTTTTTCAGCTTGTTGCTCGGCAATTTGGATTTGATACTCTTCAAACTCAACAACGCGATAATCTTGTCGCCCCACTTCACCCTCGTATTGTTTGCCTTGATTAAGTATCAGTTTTTGCGCACCGTTTGCTTGTTCTTGGACCCCTCCACTGTTGGCGTAAACAATCCTTACGTTTTCAGAATCGGTATCGCTGTCTCTTTGCGCTAGAAAAACTTTTCTTAATGGGTTATCACTGTTATCGATATCATGGACAAATATTACCGCTTGTTGATTGGCGGTTTGTTGGAAACGTCCAGGGATCAGACTGGTTAGGCCACTTTGAGCACCCACTTTTTCTTCTAACTGATAAGTACTTTCGACAGATAAAGGCGTTAACCACATCGTTAAGCCTGCTGTTAATAAAGACATAAATACAGCCAAAATCAGCATCACACGGGTGATATACCACTCACTGATACCGCATGCCCGCATGACAGTCATCTCACTATCAACGTACAAACGACCGTGTGCCAACATGATCCCCAAAAAGAGACTGAGTGGCAAAACAAGTGACGCTAAAACGGGCGTATGCAAAGCCAAAAAGCCTAAAACCAATCCTGCAGGTATTTCTCCTTCTGATGCATCAGCCAATACTCTGACGAATCTCTGTGCAATAAAAATAGCCATCAGCAGCATAAAAATTGCTACTTGAGACTTTAAAGTTTCTTTCATTAAATAGCGGAAAATCAGCACAACACATCCAAGGGAAAAAGTAGTATTTTAGTGGCACTATGAGAAATTTTAAGTAAACTTAATGTTTTCACAAGTTTAATTTATAAAGTGTGCGTATTTAGAGCACTCAGCCAAGATCTTATTTACAGATTATGTCCGGCTAATGTTAATCTTACAATAATATAGCTGCATTACCCAATATCACCTTTCAATTATTAATTAAAAGGATACATGGTTGCAGTATTATTCATCATAAGACGAGGGTTCAAAGTGGAATTTAGCGTAAAAAGTGGCAGTCCAGAAAAACAACGTAGTGCTTGTATTGTTGTAGGTGTATTCGAGCCTAGGCGTTTAACATCTGTCGCCGAGCAGCTCGATATTATAAGTGAAGGTTATATTAGCAACCTTCTCAGAAGAGGTGACTTGGAAGGTCAAGCCGGTCAAATGTTGTTGCTCCACCACGTACCTAACATATTAAGTGAGCGAGTATTGTTAGTAGGTTGTGGCAAAGAGCGCGAACTAGACGAACGCCAATATAAACAAATTATCTCAAAAACCATTAAAACCTTGAATGAAACGGGTTCCATGGAGGCAGTCAGCTTCTTAACAGAATTACATGTTAAAGGTCGCGATACCTATTGGAAGGTACGCCAAGCAGTAGAAGCCACACAAGATTCGCTGTACACCTTTTTGCAGCTTAAAACTAAAAAAGACGAATTACGCCGCCCCCTGCGAAAAATTGTATTTAATGTATCGACACGCCGTGAATTGTCCATTGGCGAACGTGCTCTTGAGCATGGTCTAGCAGTAGCAAAGGGAACTAAAACAGCCAAAGATGTTGCTAACATGCCACCTAATATTTGTAATCCCAAATATTTACTTGAGCAAGCAGAAGTTTTAGCCACCATTTACGACAGTTTGCATGTTTCCTCAGTCAATGAGAAACAGATGTGCGACTTAGAGATGCACTCCTATTTGGCAGTGGGCCGTGGCTCGGTAAATGAATCCATTATGACCATCATGGAGCACAAAGGTGGTCCATCAGGCCAAGCACCGATAGTGCTAGTAGGTAAGGGGTTAACCTTTGACTCTGGTGGTATTTCCCTCAAAGCTGGTGAAGGCATGGATGAGATGAAATATGACATGGGAGGTGCAGCTGGCGTATTAGGTGCGATGCATACCATCAGTGCCCTCAACCTACCGATTAATATTGTAGGTATTCTAGCGGGTTGTGAAAACATGCCCGATGCCAATGCATACCGACCTGGTGATATTTTAACCACTATGTCAGGCCAAACAGTTGAAGTGCTCAATACTGATGCCGAAGGCCGTTTAGTATTGTGTGATGCATTAACTTATGTGGAACGTTTTGATCCAGAGTTGGTAGTAGACGTTGCTACATTAACAGGTGCCTGTGTAGTCGCGCTGGGCAAACATGCCAGTGCCGTATTTAGTAATCACAATCCCCTAGCCCATGAGCTTATCAACGCTTCAGAACAAAGCGGTGATAAGGCTTGGCGTTTACCTTTATGGGATGAATACCAAGATCAAATCGAAAGCCCTTTTGCTGATATGAGTAATCTCGGTGGTCGTGGTGCAGGCGCCATTACCGCAGCATGTTTTTTATCTCGTTTTACACGCAAGTATAACTGGGCGCATATGGATATTGCTGGCACGGCTTGGGTTGGCGGTAAAAACAAAGGTTCAACAGGTCGTCCTGTGCCGATGTTATCTCAGTTTTTAATTAACCGGGCTGGTATTGAAACGGAAGACTAACCACGCCTCTTAGGACTCTCTCGTATATGTCAAATGTAACGTTTTATCTGCTTGATGAAACAGACGACAGACATCAACAGCCAGCGCACTTTGCGCTGGCTTGTTTGTTGGCGACCCGCAGTTATCGACAAAAACAAAAATGTTTAGTCTATTGCCAAGATCAAAAACAGGCTGAGCAATTTGATGAATTGTTATGGCAGTTACCTAACGATGCTTTTGTTCCACACAATTTGGCCGGAGAGGGTCCAGTAGGCGGCGCCCCAGTTGAAATATGCTGGCAAACACCCAGCCAATTTAATAGATCCATACTGATTAATTTGGCCGATAACATTCCCGATTTTCATCAACGATTTAGACAAGTCATTGATTTTGTTCCTGCAAAAGAGCAACTAAAACCTCTGGCCAGAGAACGCTATAAACAATATAGAGTGGCAGGGTGTCAACTCGATACTCTAGCCGCCTCAAGCATTAACGAGACACAAAATAATGGATAAGACATTTAATCCACAAAATATAGAACGCGACATATACCAAAAGTGGGAAGACAGCGGACAGTTTAAGCCTTCTGGAAAAGGCGAGTCATACAGCCTCATGATACCGCCACCGAACGTGACGGGCAGCTTACATATGGGTCATGCGTTTCAACAAACGATTATGGATGCCTTAACCCGCTACAAACGAATGCAGGGTAATAACACTTTATGGCAAGTGGGTACTGACCACGCAGGTATCGCCACTCAAATGGTGGTAGAACGTAAATTAGCTGCAGAAAATAGCCCGACTCGAAAGGAATTAGGTCGAGAAGCGTTTATTGATAAAATTTGGGAATGGAAAGCCGAGTCAGGTAATACTATTACCAATCAAATGCGTCGTTTGGGTGCTTCGGTCGATTGGGATCGTGAGCGTTTTACTATGGATAAAGGACTTTCGAATGCTGTGAATGAAGTATTTGTTCGACTTCATTCAGAAAACTTAATCTATCGCGGTAAACGTCTCGTAAACTGGGATCCTAAGTTACTGACTGCCATATCTGACTTGGAGGTCGAGAATAAAGACAAAAAAGGACATATGTGGCACTTCCGTTACCCCTTGGCTGACGGGACCAAAACAGCACAAGGTAACGATTATTTAGTCGTAGCGACCACCAGACCTGAAACTATGCTAGGTGACACGGGCGTAGCTGTAAATCCAGAAGATCCCAGATACAAAGACTTAATTGGTAAATTTATTGATTTGCCTTTAGTCAATCGTCGTATACCGATTGTAAGTGACGAATATGCAGATATAGAAAAAGGTACGGGCTGTGTAAAAATAACCCCGGCGCATGATTTTAACGATTATGAAGTAGGTAAACGTCATAAGATGCCAATGATCAATATTTTGACTTTTTCTGGTGAAATTCGTCAGCAAGCTGAAATATTCGATACCAACGGTGAACCAAGTAATGCCGTTAACTCAATACTACCTCCAGAGTTTCAAAGTTTAGACCGTTTTGCCGCCCGAAAAGCTATCGTAGCTAAATTCGATGAAATAGGTTTATTAGATGAAATCAAGGACCATGACCTGACTGTGCCCTATGGCGACAGAAGTGATGTGGTGATTGAACCTATGTTGACTGACCAATGGTATGTGCGTGCAGCACCTTTAGCCAAAGTCGCAGCAGATGCTGTCACTAATGGTGAGATTGAATTTGTTCCCAAACAATATGAGAACATGTACTTTTCTTGGATGAATGATATCCAAGATTGGTGTATTTCTCGGCAACTGTGGTGGGGTCATAGAATACCTGCTTGGTACGACGAACAAGGAAACGTGTATGTAGGACGCAATGAAGCAGAAGCACGTGCAGAGAATGGCTTAGCCGCTGACATGGTCCTCAGACAAGATGACGATGTACTAGACACTTGGTTCTCCTCTGCATTGTGGACATTTTCTACATTAGGTTGGCCTGAAAATACTGAAGATTTAAAAACCTTCCATCCTACTGATGTACTGGTCACAGGTTTCGACATTATTTTCTTCTGGGTGGCCAGAATGATCATGATGACGATGCACTTTGTCAAAGATGAAAATGGCAAACCACAAGTGCCTTTCAAAACAGTCTATGTGACAGGACTTATCCGTGACGATGATGGCAATAAAATGTCTAAGTCGAAAGGCAACGTTATCGATCCCTTAGATATGATAGACGGCATTTCTTTGGAAGGTTTACTCGAAAAACGTACTGGCAATATGATGCAGCCAAAAATGGCTGAAAAAATCAAAAAACAAACTGCGAAACAATTCCCTGATGGCATAGAGTCTCATGGCACTGATGCATTACGTTTTACGCTTACAGCACTCGCCTCTACTGGCCGTGATATCAATTGGGATATGAAACGCTTAGAGGGTTATAGAAATTTCTGTAACAAGTTATGGAACGCAAGTAACTTTGTTCTGATGAATACCCAAGAACATGACTGTGGGTTTGACTCAAATTCTACTATGACGTTCTCACTTGCGGATAAGTGGATCATTGGGCAATACCAAGACACTATAAAAACTTATCGTGATGCAATGGATACTTATCGTTTTGATATTGCTGCACACACACTATATAAATTCACTTGGGATCAATTTTGTGGATGGTATATAGAGTTGACTAAACCTATTTTGTTACAAGGTACTGCAAAGCAACAACGTGGCACTAGGCATACTTTAGTGACAGTTTTAGAGTCTTTGCTGCGATTAATGCACCCTATTATGCCGTTTATCACAGAGACTATTTGGCAAGATGTATCCCCTCTCGCTAATTGTCATTCTGCCACCATTATGAACCAAAAATATCCTGAATATGATGCTGCTAAGGTCGATGCCACTGCGATGCAAGATTTGGAATGGGTTAAAGGTTTTGTGTTATGCATCCGTTCTATTCGCGGCGAGATGGACATCGCGCCAAGTAAACCTTTACCCGTGTTATTACGCAATGCATCCTCCGAAGATATCAGGCGGCTTGAAGAGAACGCAATATTTTTACACTCAATTGCCAAACTAGAGACTGTGACTATATTGAATAAAGATGAGAATGCACCTGCGTGTGCCACTTCTTTATTGAGTTCACTTGAAGTCATGATCCCCATGGCAGGCTTAATTGATAAAGACGCTGAACTAGCTCGTATTACCAAAGCATTAGATAAACTAGAAAAAGATTTTGCTCGTACTCAAGGTAAACTAGCGAATGAAAAGTTTGTGCGTAATGCGCCTGAGGTGGTAATTGCTAAAGAGAAAGTCAAGCTATCTGACTTTACCATGCAGATGGAAAAACTGCATGAACAGCGAAGCAGTATTGAATCTTTGTAAAAATAATTCTGAGTAATGGATGTGTTGTCGATATTGGTGACACATTCACACCAGCTGACATTTTTTGTCACGTTGAATAATAATTTTATATAGGCAGTAACATATTGGTTATGATTTCTCGCATTTTAATTATTCTATATTTACTTTTACCAATAATAGGCGTGAATGGCGCTGCGGCGTCTGAAAAACGCTTAACTTTGGTGTTTGCTGGCAGCATACCTGATATCGGTATACAGACCTATGGCACTTTCACAGGCCTTGCTGGTTTGTTAGAAAAGATGCGAGCCGAAAACACCCCTACAATATTTACCTTTGCTGGAGGAAGTTTAGGACCGAGTCCTTTATCTAGTTTGGATAGTGGTTCACACATCATCGACATTCTGAATACATTAGAGCCTGATTTGATGACGCTTACAAAACGCGAGTTCAGTTATTTTGAAGATGAGCTCACTTTACGTTCTTATGAGGCCGCCTTTCCAATTGTTAGCAGTAACCTTTTTGACCCATTAACGAACGGTACTCTTGAGGGTATTTTAACCAGCCTTATTGTTGAAAAAGATGACATCAAGGTTGGTTTTATTTCAATTTTAGACGAAGAAGTAGTGGAAGAGTATCTCTTAGAAAGAGTCAGCATATTTGAGCCTCGCCAAGTCATTCAGGAGAAAATTGCTGAGCTCAAACAAAAAGGTGCAGAATTGGTGGTGCTGGTTTACTCCAAAGAAAGAGATTATTATCAAACTCTTATATCTGAAAATCAAATTGACTTTGCTTTAAGGGTGCTCAATGTAGATTCACAACATCAATCTAAAAAGGTCTACTCCATTTCCGGTCAAAAGCCATTCATGTTGCTTCGCATGAGTTGGCAAACTGACAGCCGAGTAAAAAATCTCACTATTGACACCCCGACAGTTAATTACTCTCACCAACCGAGTAAACCCACAACTCCATTGCTAGTTGATGAATACAACCACAGACTAGATAGACTACTCAGTCAAAAAATCGGTTTTTTTGGTAATGAAGTTCAAACAACGAGAAGTCTAATTAGAACTATGGAAATGCCGTTTGGCAACTTCATCGCTGACGCACTTAAACACTATGCAAAAGCCGATATTGGTCTAATCAATGGTGGCGCTATACGTGGTGATAAAATTTATACTAAAGGATCGTCTATCACCAGAAGAGATATTGCTACAGAAATACCTTTTAGGTCAAATGTAAGTGTTTTATCTGTAACAGGGGCACAATTATTACTGGCTTTAGAAAATAGCGTAAGCAAGGTTGAAATTGCAGAAGGCCGGTTTTTACAAGTATCAGGGATATCTTTTGTCTATTCCATTAACAAACCAGTTGGCGAGCGCGTACAAACCGTAAGCATCAATGGAAATTTATTAGATCCTAAGAAAAAATATTCAGTCGGCACCTCTGATTATCTGGCAAACGGTGGGGATGGTTATGATGTGTTTGAAGACGCCCTGATCCTAGAACAAAACAATCGACAGCCCCCTTTGTTAGCCGATGTTGTTATCCGCATGATTCAACGGCAAGAAACCATATTGCCTAAAATTGAATTTAGAATAAAGCGAGTTTACGAATGACTACTTTGTCGACAAAAAAAGAGGCGCGAGTATCACTGGTAAAAGTATTTAGTGCTGGCCTAGTAGGAATATTATTTGTTTTTATTCTACTCAGTTATTTTACCTTTACGCGCTTACTGAGTTTTGAATCAACACTGACAGACATATCTAATAAATCCTTACCCAATCTAATACGGATAAGTCAACTTTATAGTCAAGCATCCAAACTATTAGAATCTACAGAACTTTTGTCTAAATCCTCATCAGATGCATCAAAACGTTTAGCTGAAAAACAACTTCAGTCCAACCTAATGAATATTCGTAAGTCAGCAAAAAAAATATTTGCAAATGAGTTTTTAGATACACAAATAAATACCATCTCTATCGAATTAAATGAATTTTCTGATTTAATAGAAGAGCGTTTGCAAACTAAAAACATTATTGAGTTATTAAGAACACAAGCGTATGAGCTAAATCTTAAAGCGATTGATACCGAGAGACTCAACTCTTCGTCCTGGGTGTTAACGTTTTCCCAAGTATCAGTAAATGTGAGCAGAGTACTGAACGAAAAAAGACTACAAAAAGTTAGATTTTCATTTAAACAGTTAAAGGAACAGCTCAACGAACTTAGCGCTATTTCTGCCGAAGAACAAAATAATGTGGTTAAGCGTCAATTAACTGAGCAGTTTAAAACATTACTTTTTAGTGAACATGGAATGGAATCGTTAAAGATAAAATCTTTGCGTTTAGAAGGTAGAACCTTAGGAAGAGAACGCTTTGTCCATAACTTAATTGTAGATTATGTGACGCAACTTGGTTTTTTTACTAATCAGACAGAACAAAGTATCACGTCACAAGTAGCCTCTTCTGTTAGTAAAATGAAAGAACAGACACAACTCATTAGGTTAATATTGATAGGAGGCGTTGTTTTTCTGATAGCTATCGTCATTTTATTCCAACAACGCATACTTAAAAGAATCGGCGTTTTTAATCAAATGTTACTTAGTAGATCCCAAGGATTTGATTATCAAATCGAACTTGATGGTAACGATGAGATTACCGATTTGGTTGAAACCTTCAATGAATTTACTCAAACAATTGAAATACAAAAACAAAAGCTTGAAAAACTTTCGATGTCTGATGGGTTAACTGGTATCGCAAATCGAAGGGCTTTAGATATACGACTAAAACATGATATTGAACTATCAGTTAGACAAAGATCTACCGTGACTATCTTGCTCATGGACATAGATTGTTTCAAACTGTACAACGATAATTATGGTCACTTGGCCGGGGACCAATGTTTAAAAGATGTCTCTAAAGTTATTTGTGATTCACTAAACCGAGATAGTGACTTTGTGGCCCGATATGGCGGTGAGGAATTTGTTTGTGTGCTGCCGGACACAGATATACAAGGTGCAATAGGGGTAGCGAATAATATCATTGAAAAAATGAAATATGTAGCGCTGCCACATCAATATAGTAATGTGGCAGACTATGTCACTATGAGCATTGGCATTGCCACCTCACAGCCTAGTGAAGTATTGACACCTGAAACAATCGTTAAACGAGCCGACACTGCTTTGTATGTTGCTAAAAGCTCAGATAAAAATTCGTATAGCCTTTATTCATCAGTGGTGTTATGAATTAACTGACTCTTTAATAGCACCCTTTTGGGCTATGATTGACTCAAATTCTGCATTAAACCAGCGTTTTAGCATGTTTTTTTCATAACGTAACGCCTCATTTCTAAAAAGATGGTTACTGCGGTTAAGAAAAGACATATCTTTGAGCTCTACTTCAGCTTGTTGCAATACCTGACCAGATGTATCCAGTAGCTGATAACTAAAGTTAATCCTTGGTATATCAATGTTTTTAACCACGCGAACGTCTGAACCACTCATTCCCAAACCAACAAACGAGGCAGGCCAAACTTGCCCTGCTAGGTCAAGATCACTTACTTTCATTAATAATTTTTTGTTGTCTGGTAGTGCCAACGCCAACTTATTCATATATTCGTTAATATGCTCAAATGTGGTTTCCCTGAACCTTTTGCGAGACTCATTGCTAGGTCTGACATCACGGTACTTTTCTGGCTTGTCCCATTCAATTTCCACCTCTGTTTGGGCCAAAACTTGACTGGATAGACCTAATGTCATTGCAGAAATAATAAGTCCAATTAAAATTTTCATAATAAATTTCCCCTACGCTACGTTGCTTGCCATTATTGCTTTATTACATGAATATATACTGAATCTGATTCAAATAAGTTGTCATTTACCTTTATAAAACAAAAAAAGGGGCTTTAACACTGATAAAAGACAACAACTGTGATCGAACTGTTAAAAAAATGCAACTGCGTAATAAAATGAAACCGACACAGTCAAAACTGATTAAAAAGGCCCAAATACTGCTGCATCTTTAGCCCAAGTGGTTTGCCATACTTGGTTGCCGTGGATGTAATAAACATTGTTTCCATGGATAACACTTCTGTCCTCCCATCCATACACATAAGATTTATCACTCACGTCTGGCCGTACCTCACTCCTAAGTATTAGCTCAGGATTGTTAGATGTGGTATCAACTTCAAGTAACATCAAACTATTCGAGGCGACCCAAAAGCCTACACTTTCATCAGAAGGCTTGCTCCAACTTTCAATAGGTAAAGCGAATTGGTAATTGCTATTATTGTTTAGCACTGATAGTGCGCGGTAATCATATTCTACTGGGGTATAACTGCTGGGCTTAATGATACTGTTCACTTCAACAGGGTTTGTCGGATCGGATACATTAAACAAACTAATTTTCATACCTTCTTGATTCACAGGCTCCTCAGTTACCTCCCCATCTTCAGGGATATTATTAACATTAACCTGCTGACCTACCCCAAGTAAATAACCATTATCTAAAGGATGTAAGTAGCTAGAAAACCCAGGAATTTCTAATGTACCTAACACGCTTGGGGCGTTGGGATTTGCTAAATCGATGACATAAAGCGGATCTATCCTTTCGAAGGTGACAATATATCCTCGGTCTCCCATAAATCGGACTGCAAAAATATCTTCACCAGGTTTACCGATAGGCTCTGGGGATGCGTCATTAGGCAATGAAGCCAAAATAGCTAATTCATTACCTTGCTGATTTAAGATTGAAAGTTTATGTTCAGGCTCACCAGAAGTGTAATCACTGGTCACAATACGTAAATTACCATCTTGTTCACTTAAGCGTAGATTAGGGGCTCCTCGCCAGCCAATAATACCATCAACCTTGCCAGTAGCCTGATAAGTCAAATTAGCGTCTAGCGATACTTTATGCAACACGGTTTGATTGTCTACAGATGAACTTAGATACATATTTGCTTCAGACATATACACCATACTTGCCAACGAACTGATGCAACTCGACTGAATATCATTGGGATCAGTTAAGTTAATTCTGCTTACAGTTAAAAGATGCGCATACCCATCTTTGTCAGTCGCTTGGGCTGGAATGACGCAGTCTTCGGTCGAGTTTAAAGGGGTGCCTTGGTCGCTATTTTGATATATTTTTGGCATGAGTTGCGAGTCTGGTGTATCCAAAATAGTCAAATAGTTGGCCAATAACTCTTCATCTGTACTTGCATTTGGGTTGAGCCCCTCAACATAGGCTGTATAACTAGTCACTAAATAAAGATCGTCACCTATCCGACGACTCGATATCATGACACCGTCTATCTTGATGTTGCTTACTGTGGATGGGTTACTCGGTAAAGAAGTGTCATAAATATCTAAGGTTAATTTCTGCTCATTTGGTGACCAAGGCTCTTGGGCAATGGAAAGAGCATCCATAGTGTAAAATTGAGTATTGGTACTTAATACCGCTAATCTGTCATCATGTCGGTACATGCCTTCTATACTCGAATTTTCATCCAGAATAGGCAATTCGGCCACTGAATTTAACGAAAAATCATTTTGTCTCTCTAGGACTCTTACCTTTGACTGAGAAACGCTCTCCTTAAACCACTGCTGATACGCAGCCAAATACAATACGTTACCGTCATATTCTATGCGGTCTGCTTCATCGACCCCAGACTCTTGAGTATTGGTTGTGGAAAAACTGGCACTGGCACTATCTTGGCTTACTGTTGGTACAGCCACTCCTTCTTTAAAAGTGTTGGCATAATCAAATGCTGCCGAGTAAATACCATTCTTAATAAAACGGCTAACAGACACTTCACCAGCCCTAACCAATGGTCCATCAAATGCATTTGCCGAGTTAAGCTGCGGCGGTTCAGTAAGTCTTTCATTTACAGATTCGACAGCGACTTGTGCAGTGTCATCTGAACAAGCAGTTAATACAAAAGCGCTCATCAGTATGATTACTAAACACAACCGTTCACTAACACTATTCGTTTGGGTTTGAAGCATGATCAAATACCTTATTATATAAATTCAGTAATTCATTATAATCACTTGATGCTGTTATTTATGCGTAAATTTGGATCTAATTGTGAATATTTGTAACCCAGTGAAAAGTACTACAAAAACTCTGCTAGGCTACGCATATTATTGATGTTGAGGATTTTGTTTTTGTACACAGCGTTTTTTCGTTTGCTTATTATTTTATGTATGTTTGTCTCAAGAACCACACTAGCCTGTTCTGAAGATGAAACATGTATTGAGAAAAATAGCTGGCAACTTGGTTTCGCATTTGGCGTAGGCGTTAAAACCAATCCTCTGGTGGATGGGGACAATATTCCATTAGTGATTTTGCCTGACATAGCCTGGTACGCAGAAAAAGCCTATTTTGATAATGGCGAGCTGGGGTATCAATGGTTGAGCCAGCCCACATTTGCATTTGAAACCTTTATACAACTTGACCGAGAAAGTGCCTTTTTTAGTTTTTTACATCCTGCCAATATTTTGATTTCGACAGAGAACGCTGCCTCTAACTCTACTAACGTCTCAGCCTTGCCAGACTTGTCCGTCTCACCTGATGAAAATATACAAAATAATCAACGCAGCTTATCTATTGACGATATAGTGAGCCGCAAATGGGCTATCAATGGCGGTATTCGAGGACATTATTTTTTATCAAATGGCGAATGGCAACTCACACTCCAGCAAGACATCAGTAATATTCATCAAGGCCAGCAGGTAGGTCTGGAATACAGTCATAGATGGTTATGGCATGATTTTCGATTGGGGTTGCGCGTAGGCACTGATTGGAAAAGTGCAGATTTGATTGACTATTACTACGGCGTTTCACAAAGAGATACCAGCCTTTCCAGATTTTACTTTCAAGGCAAATCTGGATGGCAAACTTATATGTCAATCAATGCTCAGAAACCAATTAATGAAAACTGGTCATGGTTGGCAAATATAGGCTATCGCAGACTACCAAACTCTTTATTAAGTAGCCCTCTAATAGATCAAAATAATATACGTAATGTATTCTTAGGTGTAGCGTATCGTTTTTAGTAGACAATGGAATTGAGAGCAATTGTATTAATTGCGGGTATCGTTTTTTGTAGTCATGTCTCTGCACAAACACCTGAATGGATCATACAGCCCAATATATGTGTTGCTCAACGAGTGGGGGACGAGTGTAAATTGACGTTTAGCATAGAAACACAAAACATGCCTACTGAGCTACTCTGCCTTTTTCTTGACGGACAATTGTTAAGCTGTTCGCAACAGGCTTATTTCTACAAAAAAATATCCATCACTATTAAGCAAAATGTATTGATTGAATTAAAAAATAAAGCTCAAAAAACCATATTGTCTAAAAAGTTGCTTATTAAATACCTTGAGCCACATGAACATCGCAGGAGAATCCGTCCACCATGGAGTCTGTTTTGATGAAACAAGTATTACTGGTCGAAGATGACGAGCGCTTAAGCCGCCTCATTAGTCAATATTTAACTGGGCATGATTTTATAGTTCACCGCTTGGCCAGTGGCAAAAAGCTGTTGCAGCATATTCAAACTTCGCCTCCAGACATATTACTGTTGGACGTGATGCTACCAGGTGAAAATGGTTTTACATTATGCAATAAAATTAGGCCTTATTACGCAGGGCCATTGTTATTTATGACTGCAAAAAGCGATGACTTCGATCAGATTTTTGGTCTAGAAATTGGCGCTGATGATTATATTATAAAACCTGTTGAGCCAAGGGTTTTACTGGCGCGTATTAATGCATTATTGCGTCGAAATAAAGAGTCAGCCTCATCTTTTAGTTCATTACAGAAATTGCAATATGGGCAACTCATGATTGACCGCTCAACCCGCTCGGCATGCCTAAATGGTGAAGATGTACAATTAACTAGCCACGAATTTGACATGTTATGGAAGTTAGCAGAATGCCCTTCAACCTTGATTGACCGAACAACGTTGTACAGGGAGGTCATTGGCCGTGAATATGATGGGCTAGATCGCAGTGCTGATGTGCGCATTTCCCGATTACGAAAAAAACTAAAAGACAATAGCCAACACCCTTACAGGATAAAAACAATTTGGGGCAAGGGGTTCTTTTTTGTCGCAGACGCTTGGGATAATTAACCTCTAATGGCTCGCCTATTTATAAGTTTGTATTTATTTATTGCACTATCTTTAGTGGGTTTGAGCGCTGGACTTGAACGCATTTTTTTCACTCACTCAGAGACCTCTAACGCCCAATTTTTGGGGCCCATATTTGAAGCTGCCAAACAACAAGATTTGAATATGCCAAGCTTTATTCAGCGCATAGGGGGCACCCATAGAACGCGCACATTAGGCGATATCGCATGGTCAAGTAGTGATTTGAATAAACTAAACCATGGGCAAGCAATTATTCTCAGTGATTCACATGATTCAGAACATATTTACATACTTGATAATAAAATACAGCTACTGGAAATATCATTACCAATAACCAGGCCGGACTCCGGTCAATTTTGGTTATACAGTCTTATATTTTTTCTATTATTGGGGGGAGTTATCGCATTTTGGATTTGGCCATTATGGCGTGACTTGTTACACCTTGAAAAAACGGTTTGTAAAGTCAGGCCCGATGGCAGTATTGTGCAAAATAATATTAGGCAAACGTCTTTAATTTACCCTATCGCAAAATCTCTCAACAATATGGGGCGTCAAATCACTCAACTTATGCAAAATCAGCTAGAGCTAAGTGGTGCGGTAACCCATGAGTTTCGTACCCCACTCGCCAGATTAAAGTTTGCCCTCGCAATGGAGCCTCCCGCGCAAAGCGAGCCTTGGCTAGCTATGCAACAGGACGTCAATGAATTAGAACAGCTGGTACAAGAAATGCTTGATTACGCCAGAACAGACGCGCAAATACCCGAGATGAACTTGGCTGAAATCCCGATTAAACAATTGTGTCAGCAATTGATTAATCGCTTGAAAAAAACCAACCTGTCTACCTTAAACGTCAAGGTTTATGGGGATAATCCTTATGTATTAGCCGATGAACATTTTATCGAAAGAGCCATTGAAAATTTAGTTTTAAATGCTGAACGTTATGCTCATAATTTGTTGGAGATACACATTATCAGACAAAAGAGCATTATTAAGATATGCATAGAAGACGACGGTGAAGGTGTTTCTCAAGCAATGCGTGAAAAAATATTCTCACCTTTTTTTCGTCCTGATGAAGGTAGAGATAGACAAAAAGGTGGAGCGGGTCTTGGTTTAGCTATTGTAAAAAGAATTGTTGATTGGCATCAAGGAGATTGTTATGTCACCGATGGAACTTTAGGTGGGGCAAAATTTGTTATCACCTTGCCTAACTCTTTTTAACTTAACTTTTTACTTAACTTTTAACTGAAATCCTTAAGCATATCCTTACGGCTAATTTCGCCACAGACGTGACGTAAATTGGTTCCATTTATATAAGGGTTTTTATCGCCAGCAAGACAGTAATGCAGGTTAAAGTTGTAAAGTTCAGTTTTTGTGCTGGTGATTTTGTATAAATATTTTATTTGGGGTGCGGTCAAATCTTGCAATAGCGTCGAAATTTCAGTTCTAAACTTGGCAAGTTGCCGATTATCTATGGTCATCGATATGCCATGCATCCATTGTGAAGTAGCGGATTGCATATCCGATAACCGAGACTGTACAAACGCACTGCGCAAAATCATTATCAATGCCAAAACTTCAAACGTAATCACCACAAAACGCAGCATACTCTATGTCTCAAAACCTTCCACTATTACTCATTTGAATTTTACTTGAAAATAAGACATTAAAATATAGTCGTTAGTTATGTATTCTGATAACTACGCATAACATTCGTACGAGCTCATAACAGGTCAAAATCTGTGTTCCAGAAAGACTGAGACAAATTTGAAAGAGACTGACATTAAGCACTGAGTACTTTGTTGGGCATGCTTGACGTAGGTAACTCTTTTTTGAAACTTAGTGCACCTGCGTATGACTGCCTCACCTAAGGATCCCAATATGGGAGGCCCCACCAAGATGACTTCATCTAAGGTACCCTGACCAATACCGCTTTAAGCCCCTCATACATAATTCATTTTTAGAGACCATGAGGGGTTAACTCCAAAAAGCCTAACCGAAATCAAGCATGGTAGATAACATACTGATACACTGGTCGGGCCTTCAGAGTCTGTTTATCTCCCGGCTTTTCCTTTTTTGATATATCGAGGACATCTAATGAGTGAGCGCATTCCCGTTAAAAACATCTCGCCCGTAAAAGTACACCATCCAGATAAGAATAAACATGATAATACCTATACTCCTCGTAGCAGAATATATGTGCGATCTGTTTCTGGCATGTTGGAAAATTTCCGTCGATTTTTTGGATTGTTTTTTTTAGGACTTTTTGCACTCATTCCTTGGCTGCAGTTTAATGGCAGTCAAGCCGTATTATTTGATTTTGGAATACAGCGTTTTAATATATTTGGCTTAACATTATGGCCACAGGATTTAACGTTATTAGCATGGATATTAATAGTGGCAGCCTTTGCATTGTTTTTTGTGACTACTTTTGCGGGTCGTGTTTGGTGTGGCTTCATGTGTCCACAAACGACTTGGACTTTTATTTACATCTGGTTTGAACAAACAATTGAGGGCAGCCGTCATAAACGTATGAAATTAGATGAAAGAAAAATGGACTTTGACAAGTTGTGGCGAAAAACTCTCAAACATATAACTTGGGTGGGGATTGCCTTACTTACCGCGTTAACTTTTGTTGGCTACTTCACACCCGTCGATACTTTATTTGTAGAATTCTTCAGCTTTTCAAGTAGTTTTTGGGTCGGCTTTTGGGTGTTATTCTTTACACTTTGTACCTATGGTAACGCCGGATGGATGCGCGAAATCATGTGCACCCACATCTGTCCCTACGCACGTTTTCAATCTGCTATGTTTGACAAAGACACCTATACCGTTGCGTATAATGCTAAGCGAGGAGAAAAACGCGGGCCTAGAGGACGTAAAGTCAGCCGCGAAGAAAACCAGACCAAAGGCCTAGGAGACTGCATAGACTGTAATCTATGTGTACAAGTATGTCCTACAGGCATAGACATTCGAAACGGTTTGCAATACGAATGCATAAATTGTGGTGCCTGCGTAGACGCTTGTAATGGTGTAATGGAAAAGATGAACTATCCCAAAGGTCTGATTAGTTTCACTTCAGAAACCGAATTAGCAGGTGGTAAAACAAAAATATTTAGACCTAAACTAATCGGTTATGGAATGGTTTTATTATTAATGTCGGGACTCTTAGTATTTGAAATTGCATCTAGGAAACCTTTGGAATTAGACATTATTAAAGACAGAGTGCCTATGTTCCGGGAAACAGGTAATGGACTGATTGAGAATGTATTTACCTTGAAAATCCTAAATAAATCTCAGCTCACTCAGCGCTACCGTATATACGTTGATAATTTTGAAGGACATACTTTTATTGGTGAAAATGAAGTAACAGTGGCAGGAGGAGAGGTGTTCAATTTACCTTTAAGCATTGCTATCAACCCAAAAAAATTAACCCAAGAATCTACCGAATTTAGTTTTAGAGTTGAATCAATTGATAATGAAAACAACCCAGTCAAGGTGCAAGAAATAAGTAAATTCCTGTACACAGATTTATGAAAGGTTTTGATTTTTCAGGACTAACCCCTGCTCTAATACTCGACGCCATAGAGTCACAAGGGATAGTAGTAGATTCTGGTTTATTGGCACTCAACAGCTACGAAAATAGGGTTTATCAGTTTGTTGCTGAAGACAAAAAACGTTATGTAGCCAAATTCTATCGACCACAGCGTTGGAGCCAGACTCAAATTCAAGAATAACATGATTTTTCTATCGAGTTAGCTTCTCAAAGTATTCCTGTGGTTGCAACGCTAACTTTGAATAAGCAAAGCCTGCATATTTATAAAGATTTTTATTTCGCACTGTTTCCGTCAACCGGTGGTCGTCAATTTGAAGTCGACAACTTAGAGCATCTAGAATGGATGGGCCGCTCTATCGGCCGAATTCATGCGGTGGCTAAAACTCGAGATTTCGAACATCGCCCCACGATGAGTGTGGAAGGGCACTTACAGATCCCTTTGCAAGAATTGCAAAACAGTTCATTGGTCCCTTTAGGCTTGCACACCGCGTTTTTCAATATTTTACGGCAAGTTGTTGACCTAGCTTCATCGCTTTACGTCGACACAAATAATATTAGGCTGAATGGTGATTGTCACCTAGGTAATATTTTGTGGCACGATGGTCCTACCTTCGTTGATTTAGATGATTGTAGAAGCGGACCTTCGATCCAAGATTTGTGTATGATGCTTTCGGGCAGCAGGCAGCAGCAGCTTATTCAAATAAAGACTTTAGTTGAAGCCTACGAGGAGTCTTTTGCCTTTGATAAGTCTCAGCTTACATCGATAGAGCTATTACGCGCCATGCGAATGATTCACCACACGGCTTGGCTTACAAAGCGTTGGCAAGACCCCGCGTTTCCACTAGCCTTCCCTTGGTTTGCGGATGAAAAATATTGGGAGCAACAAATTCTGGCACTAAAAAAACAGTTTGCTGCACTACAAGAGCCCCCCACTAACACTTTAAATAAAGGGTAAGTACTCGACTACAAAATAACACTGCTAGTGCATACACGTCAGAGCATAGTGAAAACTCAAAAAAACCATCATTGAACTTTTTTACCTTATCGTAAATGATGTATTTAAAAGATTTATTTAAAATCAGCCCAGCTTTAGTCTTTTTTATACACACTATATACAATTCAAAATAGTCACTTTTATTCACATCACTTTACAAAGTCCTATCGGATTTTTTTGGAAGCTATGCTAGTCTGCGTTCAATATTGAAAAGTTGTGAGATGTCATGAAAAAAATTTTGTTATTAATCGGTTTAACTTTATTACTACCAATACAGGCCTGTGCCCAAGAAAAATGGAGCCAAGGTACACATTACAATGTCATTGCTGAGCAAGCGACTGAGAAAAAGGAAATACTGGAATTCTTCTCATTTTGGTGTCCTCACTGTTTTAATTTTGAACCGCTAGTCGAAAAGGTTAAAAATAAAATTGCTGATGACGTTGAATTCAAAAAAGTACACGTTAACTTTATGGGCTTCACTAGTACCGCTGTCCAAGACGACGCAACTAAAGCAATGATGCTAGCCAGAGAGCTAAAAAGGGGTGATGAACTTAATCAAGCCATATTTAGACATATACACGTATCCCGTTCATCAGTAACAGGCATTAAAGACTTAAAAAATATCTTTGAGGTAAATGGTGTTAAACCAAAACAGTTTGAGAAGATGATATCTAGTTTTGGCGTGAAGAGTCGATTACAGATGAACAATCAATCTATTCAAACGTATCGTAAAAACCTCAGCAGCGTGCCAAATTTCATCGTTAACGGTAAGTATCAGGCTACCTTTACTCGCGACATGAACCAAGATGAAATGGTCGATTTGCTGATATTCTTATCTAATAAGAAATAGATTTTCAGGCTCAGTTAAGCTTGATAGTATAAAATTAATATTTAGCTGGTTATTGATTAACTGGCTTTTTCATATTTAAGCCCTAAAACCCTTAATAACCTCAAGAGAATCTGTTATGCGACAGTCATTATTAATCATATTTTTATTTTTAACTTCATTCCATTCCTTGGCACAATCAAAGTGGCAAGAGAATACTCACTATAAAGTGATTGCCGAACAAGCGAGCGCTAAACCTAAAGTACAAGAAATATTTTCATTTTGGTGTCCTGCGTGTAACGCATTTGAGACCATTGTGCCGCAGATTAAACGTGCCCTACCCACAGGCATACCCTTTGAAAAGATACATGTTAATTTTAATGGCAGTACCTCTAAAGATACTCAGAATAACGCAACCGCAGTGATGTTAGCTGCTAAAGCATTAAAAACTGATGCCCTATTCAACAAAGCGTTATTCAACACAATCCATCAAAAAAGAACAAGGGTAGCCAGTAAAGCTGACATTCTTGCGGTTTATGCAGGCACAGGAGCGGATGCAGCTAAACTAGAAAAAATGATGACTAGTTTTGGTATTCGTAGTCAAGTTGCCAAAAACGATAAAATTGCACGAACCGTCAGAAGTGTGCCCACCATTATTATTAACGAAAAATACCAAGCCATATTTACCCGCGACATGACGCCCGAACAATCGGTTGAACTCATCAGTTGGTTAATTAAGCAGAAATAGCAACAGCGTCGAGCTAAAAATAAATAACTGTTTTTATAGCTGCTTTTTTAGAATAATCCCATTTGTTGGCTGGTCATGTCTTCAAAAGACAAACCTATGAAAGGCAAAATTCCTTCAGCAATGGGTTTAATTTGTTTATCGACGTAGTGCTCATAATCTATTTGGCTGGTTAAGTACTCTATCGGCTCAGGGCCATTGACAGTGATCACATAAGATATCCAGCTTTTGTGTTGGTATCTGAGTATTTTGCCTAAAACCTGATTCTGTTGATCGGCCAACCTTGCGGCCTTAACGTGGGGTGGCACGTTTTTCACATAAAGATCTAACTTGCGCCGAATACGTTTGTGATAAACCAATTGTTCGTTAAGCTTACCTGAGCGAGTATCCCCGATGGTCTGGTGTAAATAATCGTGAATATTTTGCCCCGCAAAGACCATTTTATATAACGTAAGTTGAAAATTTTTGGCAAGTTGTGTCCAGTCTGAACGCACAGTTTCCAAACCTTTAAATACCAGTTCATCACCTTCTTTTGTTGTTTTTAATCCTGCATAACGTTTTTTACTACCTAATTCTGAGCCTCGAATAGTCGGCATTAAAAATTGACTAAAATGCGTTTCAAATTCGATTTCTAAATCACAATCAAGTTGATGGTTTTGTTGAATATTCTGTTGCCATTTTTGATTGATTTCAACCGCAAGAGATTGACCAACCTGAGCAGCTTGTTGATGTGAATACTCACCGTTTAACCACACAAAGGTCGAATCAGTATCGCCATAAATCACTTGGTAACCGGCTTGTTCAATCCACTTCGCCGTGGTGAGCATAATGTCATGTCCACGCATAGTGATTGAGCTAGCTAAACGAGTATCGTAAAACGGACAACCCCCTGAACCTAACACCCCATAAAATGAATTCATCAACGTTTTTATTGCTTGACTACGGGCTGCATCTTGGTTTTTCTTGGCCGCATCGCGCTGCTGCCAGAGTGAAGTAATAATCTCTGGCAAAAAATGTTTATCGCGACTGAATTTAGCACCACGATAACCTTCAATCGCCTTTTCTGGGGATAATAATCCCTCCACTAACCCGAGTGGGTCAATTTTAAAAGTCCGCATAATAGATGGGTATAGGCTTTTAAAATCCAGAACCAATACATGTTTATATAGGCCCGGTTTGGAACTCATCACATAGCCACCAGGACTCGCTAAGCCACCATCCTTTGGGCGATTAGGTGCGATGTAGCCAGCTCGGTGAAGTTTGGGTAAATACAAATTGATAAAAGCGGCCACTGAGCCGCCCATTCGGTCTAACTCAAGTCCGGTCAGTTGGCTACGCAGAGTTAAAAAATCCATTACTTTAGTATGTTCAAACACCTCTAATACTAACTGACAATCTTGCAGATTATATTTGGCTAACTTGACTTTATTGTGTTTGAAATCGTGCTCA
Source organism: Flavobacteriales bacterium (assembly GCA_051276225.1). Lineage (GTDB taxonomy): Bacteria > Pseudomonadota > Gammaproteobacteria > Enterobacterales > Alteromonadaceae > Paraglaciecola. The sequence continues at coordinate 2,303 of JBNMPD010000017.1, read as the reverse complement.
ATCTGGGCAAGTCGATTGTCCACATCTTGCGTTTTTTTACCCTTTCCTAATAGAGTTTGAGCCACATTTTCCAAGCTGAAATTATCAAACTGATAGGCAGCGCTTTTAAGCGCATCGATACCATCAACTACTACTCTGCCTGGCATGGAGACAAATCCAAGATTGACTTCATTTCTGGCATCTCGCCATACGATAGATTGCTTATCGCGCCCCAAAGATAATTCAACGTTGTGCAAAGCGGCACGTTTAATCAATAAACGGAAATCAAAATTAACCACGTTCCAACCAATAATAATGTCTGGGTCGATTTGGTTTATTTGAATAACAAACTGCTGTAACAAGGCTTTTTCATTGTCTAACCAATGGATCCAATCATCCGCTAATTGTGTCTCACCTATCATTAATACACACTTATAGGTATTGCTGGCTAGGCCAATGGAGAAGAGTTCACCGTGCTCACTACATTCGATGTCGATAGATAACAGATTAAAATTTGGTACAAATTGACTAGGCTTACATTGAAGACTCGACACTTCTGCAAGGCTATGTGTTCCTTTTTCACCAGAAAAGATGGCACTGCCATAAACAAAACGTTCCATCAAATAACGCTCAGTTAAACGTATATCATCCTCGAAACAATTAATATTGTGCTGCCTTAGAAGGGTTTTTGCTTGGTAAAGTGAGTTGTTTCTATCAAAGTACACTCCGCCCACTGCTTGATGTTCAAACGTTTTTAAAGTTAAAGGTTTGTAATTATTTTTAATCCCATTTTGTTTGAGCAGTTGTGATGCTTGAGCCTGATCTTTTTGCTCAATAAAAAACAGTCCCTGTTGTGCAGACGACACCCCCTTGACCACACCATTTTCAGTAACAAACCAGCATTCAATATAGGTTTTACCTTGGCGTTCAATGTGGCGAACAGTAAGAATAAATCCCTGTAAAGAGACTTGCATAATATAGTGGCTCTATAAATTAATGTGACGGCAAGGTAAGGGTAATGGTGACGGATAGCAAGGTAGAATAAAGCGTCTTTAAACATAGCTACTGGTTCGTGCTGTATATCTAAGTCTGAAGCGTAAAAATAGTGCTGTTGAAGCATGCAGACGTGTAAATAATTCTGGTGATTTTATCTAGTGCATCTGGCACAAGAGCCATAACTACTATATCGATAAATTAAAAACTAGCCCAAATTTATCGTGTTTAATCATGGTCATACCTGTAATAATAATGATTTTCAAGCCACCAAACCTGAGGCATAAGTAATTATCATCAATGTATATACTAGCCACATCAAATTAAGCTGTTGTTTTGAAGCTTATTGTTTAATTCTTTTTAGGCATCGCTCAAACTCAACAAATTAGCCGAAATTATAGAGTTATAAACAATATTGAAAAGGTTTTATTTAAAAAAATTAACTAAAACCTTTTGTTAAAAACGATTGGCTCAGTTAAGTGCCAGAACACAACAAATTAGTTTTAATGCTAACAGTTAGAATAATTATTAAGCTGTTCTGACATATCATAATTAGTTCTTTACACGTGAGGATCTACCATTTTGATTTCCCTCGAGTGCATCAAAAATGGCCTCAAAAGAGGCCATTTAAAAAGTATCATTTTTTATAAAGAATGCTGCTCAACTTGCATATTGAACTTTCTATAAGCGTCAGCGACATCGCTTTTAATAACAGTTTTCAATAACAACTGCTTAAATACGGTTGTTAAGTGCGGTAACTATTGGTGAACTATCAAAACCATTTTCAGAAGCCCAGTCCAGCACTGTTTTACCATCTTTCTCAGGTGCTTTTAAATAGCCTCTAGGCATTTTCTTTACCATTAGGGTGCCTGTTTCTTCTGCGTTATTAAGCATAGCGGTGCGAATAAGGCTATTACCACCGCAAGATACAGCTGTGTAATAATCTTTAAGTTTTAAATTATAATCGGACTGCACACGTTTCATTTTCTTACGTAGTTCGCCCTTATCATCAGCTTTTACAATGGTACATATATTTTGTAATGCGTCATTGACGTCAGCCTGAGCATTGCCAACAAATAATAAAGCAGTAGTTGCGATGGCGATAGAAACGTTAACTATTTTCAACATGCTTGGTTTTCTCGATATTTTATGTTTATTTGCAACGGCTGTTGCGCTTTACCTTTAACTTTAACTTTATCTACACATATAAAACTATTTGAATTGATTGGAATATCTGCAATATGATACTAAGGTATGAGAATTGATAACTTTTCTTTTTGTGGGTAATAAAAGAGCCTCAATGCCTTGAGTCTCTTTATTGAGAGTATTCG